>JANMVC010000085.1:0-4314 GCA_031392315.1 Pyrinomonadaceae bacterium
AACCAGTCTCAAACCTCGCATCTTCTGCGCTGGCGCAAATATCTACATGCTCGGCACCTCGTCGCATGCGTTCAAAGTAAACTTCTGCAAGTTTACGAATGAAACGCGTTGCTCAATCGAAGATGATTCGCTGCATTCGGGACGACGCTACATCGCCGCGCTCAATGGCACCGCTTCCGGCGGCGGCTACGAGTTGGCAATTGCCTGCGACGAAATCTATCTGGTAGACGACGGCAACTCGGCCATTTCCCTTCCCGAAGTTCCGTTGCTTGGCGTGCTTCCGGGAACGGGCGGCCTGACGCGTCTGGTTGACAAACGGAAAGTGCGCCGCGACCGCGCTGACGTTTTTTCCACGTTGGCCGAAGGATTGAAAGGCAAACGCGCGAAGGAATGGGGATTGATTGATGACTACTTCCCGACCAGCAAGTTTCAGGAGTCGATCGATGCACGCGTCCGCGAGGTAGTAGCCGGTGTAACGCAAACTGTTAGTTTGCGTCCCGATGACCAGCCTGCCAACCTCAGTGGCAACGATTCATCGCAAACTAACAGTTTGCGTTACGGCATCAAACTCAATCCGCTGCAAAAAGAAATCCAGCCTGCTGGTGTTGAATACAAATACGTCAACTTAGTTCTTAACCGTGAGCAGCGTTACGCCGACCTGACCGTCACCGGTCCTGAAGCAAACTTGCCCACAACCCCTGATGAAATTCACAAACTCGGCGATTCCTACTGGCCGCTTCAAACCTATCGGGAACTCGACGACGCACTGCTTCATCTTCGTGTCAACGAACCCGAAATCGGGCTGGTCTGCGTACGCACGGTGGGAAATGCCGCCGACGTAGTCGCAGTAGACAAGACGCTCGAAGCCAACAAGGATCACTGGCTGGTGCGCGAAACACGGCTTCACATGGCCCGCGTGCTGCGACGTTTCGACCTGACCGCGAAGAGCTTCTTCGCGATCGTCGAGCCGGGAAGTTGCTTTGCCGGCAACCTGCTCGAATTGTTGTTAGCTTCTGACCGCAGTTACATGCTTAACGATCCGGGTGCTGGAGAAACATCAATCGCAGTGTCTACGCTGAACGCGGGCGCGCTACCGATGAGCAATGGTTTGACCCGGCTGCAATCACGTTTCCTGGCTGACGTGGAAAAAGTTGATGAAGTACTAGCGCACGACGGGCCCTTCAGCGCGGAGCAAGCCGATGAGGCTGGCTTGATTACTTTCGTGCCGGACGAACTCGATTGGGAAGACGAGATTCGCGTAGCGATAGAGGAACGAACCTCGCTATCGCCGGACGCGTTAACCGGCATGGAAGCGTCACTCCGCTTCGGCGGCCCGGAAACAATGGACACAAAGATCTACGGGCGGCTGACTGCCTGGCAAAACTGGATCTTCCAGCGGCCGAATGCAGTCGGTCCGGAAGGCGCATTAACGAATTACGGTAAGCCGACGCAAGCTAAGTTCGACTATCGTCGAACTTAGTTTTCAGTTATCAGTCTTCAGTTTTGAGGTCAGGGATGGGATCTCGTTCTTACCGCGACCTGATTGTTTGGCAGAAGAGTATTGCCCTTTGCAAGCTTGTCTACCTAACTTGCGAATCATTTCCGCGCAGTGAGTTATATGGACTCTCTAGCCAAATGAAGCGTGCGGCGGTTTCCGTGGCTTCAAATATCGCTGAAGGACAGGGACGGCAGCACCCCGGAGAGTTCCGACAGTTTCTCGCGGTCGCCAATGGATCACTGGCGGAGCTCGACACCCAGCGCATTATCGCCGAGGAGCTTCAGCTTATAGACCGCAATCGCAGCGAAGAACTTGAAACTGCGATAACTGAAATCCGAAAAATGATCTATGCATTGAGCTCAACGATTAGCAAAGCTCAAAACTGAGAACTGAATACTACAAACTGTTTATGAATCTATACGAACGAATACCAAACAACGTAAATCTGAGCGACGACAAAAAGCTTCAGCGCGCGCTCGAGAAGTGGCTGCCAAACTATCTCGACTGGTGGCAGCAGATGGGCCCTGACGGCTTCCAAACCAAGGACGTCTACCTGCGCACGGCGATTAGCGTCGAACCCGACGGCTGGGCCAATTTCGACTTCGTGAAAATGCCGGATTATCGCTGGGGCATTTTCCTGAAACCCGCGGCGCCCGGCGCCACAATCGGTTTTGGCGACAACCTGGGCCAGCCCGCCTATCAGGAAGTGCCGGGCGAATTTCGCAACGCGCTGCGCCGGATCATCGTCACGCAAGGCGACACGGAACCCGCTTCCGTCGAGCAGCAGCGCGAGCTCGGCAAGACCTGTCCTTCGTTGTACGACCTGCGAAATCTGTTTCAGGTAAACGTCGAAGAAGGCCGCCACCTCTGGGCCATGGTCTATCTGCTCCAGCGTTATTTCGGCCGCGATGGCCGCGACGAAGCAGACGCATTGTTGGAACGCCGCAGCGGCAACCCAGACAAGCCCCGCATCCTGGAAGCCTTCAATCAGCCGTGTGACGACTGGCTCAACTTTTTCTGCTTCACGATGTTCACCGACCGCGACGGCAAGTATCAGCTGTCGGCGCTGGCCGAGTCCGGCTTCGAGCCGCTCGCGCGCACCTGCCAGTTTATGTTGACCGAAGAAGCGCATCACATGTTCGTCGGCGACACAGGCATCAATCGCGTCGTGAAGCGAACGGCGCAACTGATGAAGGAAGGCGACGTGCGCGATCTGGGCGGCATCCCGCTCGACATTATTCAGAAGCACATCAATTTTTGGTTTAGTTATTCGCTCGATCTTTTCGGCGGCGAGATCAGTTCCAATTCCGCCGACTTTTTCGCTGCGGGTTTGAAGGGGCGCTACAAGGAGCAGGAGCAATACGAAGATCATATCGTTGCGGATCAAACCTTCACGATGAAAGTTGTGGAAGACGGGCGGCTTAACGATCGCGAAGTTCCGATGCGTAATGCTTTGAACGAGGTTCTGCGCGGCGAGTACGTCCGCGACTGCGAAAAAGGGCTCGCGCGTTGGAACAAGACGCTAACCGAGGCGGGATTTACCGAGCGGCTTTATTTGCCTAATCCGCGGTTTCACCGTCACGTCGGCGAGTATGCCGGTCATTCGTTCGACATCCAGGGAAACTTGATCAGCGCGGAAGAATTTGCGGCGCGTAAGTCAGAATGGCTGCCGACGATTGAGGATCGTGAATACGTACGCAGCTTGATGAAGCCGGTAACCGAACCAGGCAAGATTGCCGGTTGGATTGCCCCGCCTGCCGCCGGCGTCAAGGGCAAACCGTTCGAGTTTGAA
The DNA here is from genome assembly GCA_031392315.1 of Pyrinomonadaceae bacterium. Classification (GTDB taxonomy): domain Bacteria; phylum Acidobacteriota; class Blastocatellia; order Pyrinomonadales; family Pyrinomonadaceae; genus PSRF01. The sequence continues at coordinate 3,291 of JANMVC010000085.1, forward strand.
TACGTCCGACTGTAGCTGGGAGCAAATATTTCAACAGACTTTTCCAAGCACGACCAAAAGCTGGAGTTCATTCTCCGCAATGCCGCGCGTATTTTCGCGGAGAAGAATTACCATTCCACCACGATGCGCGATATCTCGCGCGCGACGGGCGTCAGCCTCGCCGGCCTCTATCACTACTGCAAATCCAAAGAAGAGTTACTCTTCCTGATTCAGGACAATTGCTTCGGGCGCGTGCTCGAACGCCTCGAGGAGCGCCTGCAAGAAGTTAGCGATCCCTTAAGCAAGCTGCGCATCTTTATCGACAATCACCTGTCTTTCTTCGCCGCCAACATGGCGGAGATGAAGGTCTTGTCACACGAAGCTGAGTCGCTGGCGGGCGAATTGCACACTCACGTATCGACCAAAAAAGACAAATACACGAAGTTGGCGACGAAAATTCTCAAGGAGATTCAGCAGGGTCAGGAGGCCAGTCTCCAGGTAGACCTGACCGTAGCGACCTATGCGCTCTTCGGCATGATGAACTGGATCTACAACTGGTATGACCCGAGCGGAAAGCTTAAAGTTTCGCAACTGGTTGATAATGTAACGCGTTTGTTTCTCCGCGGCTTTGTTGCGGGATCGGTTACTGAGGAATTAGACTTCGCTCCGAAAACCACGCGCGAGCCCGTGAGTGTTTGGCGCGGCACTTTGTGAAATGATGTGGCACGGGCGTCCCGCCCGTGAATCACGCGCAAGATGCGCGTGCCACAGTTTGCGTTACGGGGAATCTAATGGCTGAAGCTCAAGCTCGAGAAACGAAAACTACCAACGAATTGGTTCAGTACCGCACGCAAGACGGCATTGCCTTTCTGACGCTCAACGATCCGCCGGCAAACACCTATACCCACGAGATGATGCAGACGCTCGACGCGCGCATTCTCGACGCGCGCATGGACGAAACTGTCCAGGTGATCGTGCTCACCGGCAATGGTGAAAAGTTTTTTTGCGCCGGGGCAAACATCAATATGCTCTCGTCCGTCACCCC
>JANMVC010000087.1:0-5156 GCA_031392315.1 Pyrinomonadaceae bacterium
GCAGTGGCCCGACCGTTAGGGAGGGCGTCTCACTTTGCGCAACGCCCTCCCTTACGGTCGGGCCACCGCCCCGCTGACTAAGCCCCGCTTCAGGGTCCGAAGCGCTGGCGGTATTCGCTCGAAGTAATAAAGGCCTTCACCATCTCCGCGTTGATGTAGTTTCCGTTGAACTGATTCAGCTTATTCAACCAGAAATTGTAGCCGGCGAAGTCGAGCGTGGGCTCCGGCGCGTCGTAAGGATTGCGGCGCAGGTAGCCGAAGTATTGCATAAGGACAAAGGCACGGTTGAACTCTTGTGTTTTCAGAGTCGCGTTCTCGGCGACCAGGCGCAACGCGCGGGCGCGGGCGTCTACGTTTGCGGTGTTAGCCGCACCGCCAAACTCGGCGATGGCAGCATTACGTTCGGCAGTTGTCGGCACGACACCGGCATTCGCAAACAGCAAGTTAACAAAGTCGGTAGGCGTCATTGAAGTTGGAAACGCCGCGACGAAGCGCGGACGCGAAACGAAAGCTACCGCAAACGACTGTTTGTTGCTCTCCAGCAGCGCCTGCCAGTTACCGGAGCCGACGATCACGCCCTGACCAATCTGCTGCGTGTCAGGCAGAAGCTCATTAAGCCGCAACGGCACGGGCGCCGAAGGCGGCGTCGGCAGATTTGCGTAGGCCGCTTTGTACATGCGATAGACCAGGTAGCCCGTCTCCTGAAACTCAATCGAAACGAAGAACGCCGCGGAGACGTTGATGCGACGAATCTCAATACACGCCTGATCGCTGCCGCAGGAGGTGATCTGATTCGTCCAAAAGGCCAGGCCAGACGCATCGGGTTCGCGATTCAGAAAATCAAGATACTGTTGCCGCACAAAGAAGCTGGCCTGATCGATCGGATTCGCGCCGTTAACGGTTTCGTTATCGTTAATCGTGACCGTGATGGTGCTGGGCGAACCCAGACTCGAGCCGGTCGCGCTGCTCAGCGTCACCGTGAAATTCTCGCTGCCCTCAGCGTAGGCGTCGTCAATGATCGGAATTGAAAATGTTTTTGACGTCTCGCCGGCCGCAAACTGCAACGTACCCGCGATAGTCCCGTAATCACAACGTGACGAAGCAAAGCCCGTCCCCAGCGCATTGCAATTCGTCGCCCCCGCAGAGTCAGCGGTTGTGTAGTTCACCGAAGCCGCCGCTGATGTGTTGCCGATACGATTCACGACGATCGAAACGCTGCCCTCGCCTTCCCCAATTCCCAGTTTTGTCGCGGCAAACTGCACCGCGCTCGCCGACGCCGAGGTCTGAAACTGCCCGCGGATGTCGCCGGTCGGAAACGTAGCGCTGTGCACGTTAATGTAGAAGAGTCCATTTTTCAGATCCTGCACCTGTGACGGCGTCAAAGTGATTTCATAGTCATTGAGCTGGCCGAGCGGAAGTGGGAACAAAGCGCTGGCGGTGCTGCCGGCGGGCGCTGGCCCATGAATGTGCGCGTCAGTTTGCGCGCCGGAGATTCCGCTGAAGTTTAGCGCGACCCGCGCGGTTTTTTCATCCGGGCTCAACAGCAACGTTGCGGTTCCAGTTCCGGTGGACGATGTCGGAGGAACTTCCTGCGCGCCGTTTAGATTCGCCGTGAACAGCAACGAAGGCTTGGACTTGATCTCATAGACGGCGCCGCTAGAAAGCGACACGACAAACAGGTTGCCGTTTGGCGCGGTCTGAATATCAGTGGTCACCCCAAAGTCGCGGCCTATTAACAGACTTTCGCTCTCCGCGATATCAAACTTGTCTGCGTTGTCGGCGACGAGATCAGCCAGATCCGGATCGGTAAACGCGAAGTGCTGCCGGTCGGCGCTCATCTTGAAGCGAAACAGGAAGCCATTCGACAGAGTCATGCGCGAGGCGCCGACAAACAGGTCGCCTTCGAATTGCGGACCGAGCCCGCGTCCGCGCACGAAGCCGATGGGCGAAGGCGCGACGGCAAACTTCCAACTAAATTCCGGATCGGAGTACTGTGCCCCTGGAAGAGTGTAAAGCCGAGCCAGCGCAGCCTGGGCCGTATCAGCGATGTTGCTCGGCGGCCAACGAAGCTGCTGCATCGTGCCGTTGCCATACGTCGTTTCGATGGCCTTAAACTGGGCCACACGATTGACCGGGCCCATAGCCTGAATCCAGCCGCCATTGAAACCGGGCCGCACGCGATTCAATTCATCGAAAGCATCGTCGCCATTCTCCTGCGTCCAAAGATTTCCGGTCACCGGATCCACTGCCATTCCAAAACTGTTGCGCACCCCGTAGCCAAATATTTTTTTGACATTCGCCGCTGCCGCGCCGCTAAGGCCGGTGCTCGCGTTGAAGAATGGATTGTCAGATGGCGTCGAGCCGTCGTCGTTAAGCCGCAGAATTACGCCGGTGAGATGAGCGTCGTCTGGTTCGGGCCCGCCAAACTGATCGTCGGGAACGGGGCCACCGGTCACGATGTTTTGCAGCAAGCCGCGCCGGCCATTGTCGCCCATGATGATGTAGAGCTTGCCGTCCTGGCCGAATCGCAGCACACCACCATTGTGATTGCCGCGGTGTGGCTGCGAAGCATCCTCCTGCTGCGCCCGGAGGCGGATGAGATTGCGATCAAACGTAAGCGCGGTGCCATTCCAGAGGTAACGATCGACGCGGTTACCCAGCAGCGTAATGTCATCAACGTTCCCAGAATCAGCAGCGGTGCTACTTTCCGTCCAGAACAGGTAGACGAATCCGTTCTGTGCAAACTGCGGATGCAGCGCGAGCCCCAGCAACCCGCGCTCAGAAAACGAATTGACAGCCAGGTCGAGCGCCGCGCCTTGCAAGACGCCGTTTGCGACACGCTGCACTTTTCCGGTCGCGCGTTCGAGCACGAAGAATTCTTTTGGACCTATAAATGCGAGGCTGGTTGGTTGGTCCAGTCCGCCGACCACTGTGCTGACGGTTAGATTATCGTCCAGCATCAACGGCGACGCGTTGGCGGCCTGGATGAAAGTGGTCGTGCTCGCCGAGTTGTTCGTGGTATCAAAATCAGTCTCGCTGGCGCTGACATTTGCGGTGTTGACTAACGTGCCCGGAGCCGTGGGCGTGACGTTGATGGTGACAACCGCAGTAGCGCTGACAGCCAAACTTCCGAGCGCGCACGTCACCGTGGTCGTGCCGCCGCAACTCCCTTGGGTCGGTGTCACAGTTCCCAGCGTGACGCCTGCTGGTAAGGCGTCTGTCACATTGACGTTCGTCGCGGCAGCCGGGCCATTGTTCGTTACTGTCAGGCGATAGGCCAGAGTCAATCCAACCTGGCCGGGGTTTGGCGACGCGGTTTTGGCCAACGCCAAATCGATATTTGCCGGGCTGATCACCTTCAACCCCACCGTGGTGGAATGCTGCATCGCGGCTGCGCCGGTGATAGTCAGCGTGGAATCGCCGAGGGGTGTGCCGGCGGTTGTCGCTATCGTAAGCGTTGAGGTTTTCGAGGTGGCGTCAGTGATATTGACCGACGTGGGATTAAAGCTGGCAGTTGCTCCGGCGGGCAATCCGCTGGCGCTCAAGTTGATCGTCCCGGTGAAACCTGCGAAAGGCGCGAGGGTGACGGTGTATTGCACACTGTTTCCCGGCGTCAGGAAGCGCGAAGCAGGCGTGGCCGAGATATTGAAATCGGGTGTGGTTGACGCCGGCGAAGACGATACGAAGGTGGAATAGATGTGATCGCCGGAACTGTTGTCGTCGTTGTTGGCGTGATTGCCGGCCGCATAGAAGAGCACTGTGCCGACGTCGGTTGCGGGCGCAGTCCAGTTGAACGTCCAACTCGCGCCGCCCTGCTGGCCCACAAAGGTGCCGCCCGAAGTGTGTTCGATATACTGCCGCGCATTGCCGGGTCCGGCGTTGTTCAATACCTGCGTGAGCGCATTGGTGCTGGCAAGATTGCCGGCTTTTTCATCGCCGCCATCAAGCACAGTTAACTGAAAGCCCCAACGCCGGCGCGTGGTGTCGGGATTAGTGTGACTGACCGTAATCGAATAGGTCTGGTTGGGAACATAAGTTGAGGGAGCCGTAATGGAAATCTGGCCGGTGCCGGCTTCTGCGTTGACGTGGCATTCGGCGCAGGCTTCCGGCTCTTCGCCCGGAGCGCGCGTGTAGCCTGGCGGGGGGCCGGAGGAGAAGGCCTGGGCCGGATGCTGGATTGTGTTGCTGGACAGCGCAAAGCCGAGGAATACGACCAGCAAGGACGGCAGGATAATTAGTCGTGCTTTTTCAAACCTGAGTTTGGCTGCGATGCTCATCTGATCAGCTTTGCCTTAAAAGTACTGGACGAAGTGACGACGCGTAGCGTCGGCGTGAGTTTAGCCCGGCCTTTCAAGGCCGGGTTTGCGGTTGCGCAACGTAAGTCCTCGTCGCGTAGCGACGAGCTGAAAAATATAAAGCATTGTGTCATTGCGTCGCTGACGCGACGCGGCACGATGAAGATTCATTTGATCCCAGCCTTGAAAGGTTGGGCTAAATTCATCACGACGCTACGCGTCGCGAGCAAGCGAAACCCTGGGAAACGAGTCCAATAAATGAAGCGAGCCCGCGGAGCGGGCGACAGGTTCTGTCTCCAGAGCTTCTATCGCCCGCTGACGCGGGCTCGGAAATCACTTGTCATCTGACCCAGGGTTCCGCTCCGCTCCACCCTGGGCTTTATGCTTCCGCCTGCTCCGCAGGCTCAGTTTAGATAAACCCTAAATTTGAGTTGGAGAAACGACTGATTAACGGGAAGACCGCGGGCAAATCGCTCGTCGATAATCCATACCACGTCGCCAGCGTAGCCGCGTATTGCTCGACCGAAGTCGACGGGATCCAGCGTCCACGCGGACTCGATCCGCCGTCGGTGTCGTCCGGGCCACCCAGCGCCAGCGTTGGATACGTGCCGTAGATCCTATTACCGAGCACCGACCCGCCCATGATGAACTGGTGGTTTCCCCAGGCGTGATCTGAACCGGCCTGAGCGCCGGTTCCCGCGGGCTGAAGCGTGCGGCCAAAATCGGAAAGGGTGAAAGAGGTGACGTTGTTCTGCGACGAACTCGGCTTGCCGCTGCGCGATCGGGCTCTCGTCGTAGAGAGGATCGTCGAACGCGAGCGTGAAGGCGCGGATTGGTCGCGACATGCCGCGTTGGGCAAGG
>JANMVC010000162.1:0-1625 GCA_031392315.1 Pyrinomonadaceae bacterium
GACGCCGGCATGGAGCGAGAAGTGAGACGACTCAATTCTGCTTAGACAATCTGCTCTCGAAAGCTGCGAGCTGGAAAGAATCTTCCGCGCTGCATCCGCCCATGCGGCGGGTCCGGCGGCCAGTGGCAAAATCGTGAACAGTTCGGGAATGACCTGCACGTCCGGAGTAATGCTGGGCGAAGCCAGCACCGGCAACCCCGCCGCCTGCGCCTCCACCAGCACCAGACCCAACCCTTCTTTCGGTTCCTCCAGCCGGGGAAAAACAAAGAGATCGGATAACTGCATCAGCGTCGCGGTGTCGTCTCTCCACCCCACCACTCTGACCTTGTCACCAATTCCCTTTTGCTCCGCAAGTTCAACGACGCTGTTTTCAAGTTCTCCGGCTCCAACGAAAACTGCGACAGCCTTTGGTTCCTGTTTTGTGAGTTCGGCCAAAACCTCGACGACGAACATTGGATTTTTCAGCGGCGCCATCCGTCCGGCGAAAAGCAGTACCTTTGCATCGTGGGCCAGCCCAAGACTCGCGCGAAAATTCGCGCGCGTGGCTATCGGGCGGTGAAAAACCGAAGTGTCGATGCCGTAGTAAACAACGCGGTCGCGCCCCGGCTTGGGCTCGCGCCGCTGCGTAAACTTGCTGAGCGTTTCCTGAGAGATGCCGACGATGTTGTCAGCAAGCCGGAGGCAAGCCTGTCGCATTGGTTCTTTGAAGAGCAGTTGCTTGGCAACACTCGGCGTCAGGACTTGCTCGTCGGTGTTGTGCACATGAACGATTCTCTGACGCACGGATGAACCAAGCGAAGCGCTGAGGTAGACGGCGCTGACAAAATCATGGTGGCAGTGGAGCACGTCGTAGTTGCCGTCGCGAATCACCTGACGCAAGTTGAGGAAGAAGTCGCGCTTTTCGCCAAGCGGGTGTGGCGAATAAATTATTTCACCGCCCAGCCGCCTAATCTTGTCGTCGAGTTGGCCCGGCTTTCCCAAGGTGCAGAAGAACGTCCAATCATATCCGGCGCCATTGGCAGCGGCGGCAGCGAACATTCGATACAGCCAATTTTCAACCGCGCCTCGATCAAGATTCTCGACGATGTGCAGCAGGCGAATCACACGTGACCTTGGAACCAGGCTATCCGCGACTACGCGCTCACCGAAGGGTGACCCGGCTTAACTGCTTCAACGTAGAGGCTCTCCCATTCATACTTCGCGTCGTCCAACATGATCGGTTGCGATTGCAAGCCTTGTCGAAAACCGACCCGTTTCACTTCGGTGAAGCCTGCACTGGTCAGTTGATTCTCCAGCAACTTCCAGTCGTAAATGTATTGATGTTCGTAACGCTGGCGAAAGTAAGAGTTGACCGCGTCAATCGCAAAGTGGCTGCCAGTGCCCCGCCTGGCCACTAGTTCCGCTGGGTTTTCTAAATAGGTCCTGATAATCCTTTCGCCATCCGGGACGACCAGGCGCAGGCGCCCACCCGGTTGAAGTATCCGAAAGCAGTCCCGCAGTATTGATTCACCCTGCGCCAGATCAAAGCGAAGATTTGTTTTGCCGCCATATTTTAAACCCAGTCCAAAATTCAGGCAAATTGATTTGGCATGTCCAATGTGTAAATAGCCATTCGGCTCGGGTGG
>JANMVC010000164.1:0-3385 GCA_031392315.1 Pyrinomonadaceae bacterium
TGTCGCTGTTGAGCTTCAGCGGCAGCACTGCCTGGGCCAAACTTGCAACCTCAAGCGATATGTCGCTGGGACTGGTTTGGTTGACGTCAAACTCGCCAAACGGCGCGGTTGAATTCGCATTGGTTCGCGCTCTGGTCAATACGTGCAGTCGACGGTTCAGGGAATCAATCGCCACGAGATCGTCAACCGGATTGCTGGACAAGCGTGCCGCCGTTAACTGCGTTGCGGCGGGCCAGGGAGCGATGGGTATCGCTTCACTGTGCCAATTTGCGAGCGCCTTACCGGCCCTGCGCCTCTTTCCTGGAGTCGGATCCTGATTCGCGAAGCTGATGATCCCGTCCTCCGACAGCAGCGCAATATCGGGCCGCGCATTCCCGGTGAATTGTCCCAACGCAACGGAACGAATCTTAAAACCAAACGAGCGTTGCTCAACCACGGCCGGAAGCACACTGGCGCGGCTTGCGCCATTCAGCGACAGCTTTCGATCGCGCCCACGCACCAGCAGAAGATCACTGCCCGCGGCCACAGCAAGATCAAAGTTCAGATCGTCATCCAATTGTCCCAGCGAAAGTGAAGTGACAGTGGCAGGCGCATTGAAGACCTCGGGCCCGGATCTGAGCGCGCCTTCCGGGCCTTCGAAGATCATAACTTTGGGACCATCCGGCGCGGCGATGCCGACGACGATGTCAGTCAACCCATCGCCGCGGTTTATTTCGCCGGCGACAAAGGCAGTGACCATTCCCGGCAACTGAATCTCCGTAGCCGAAGCAAATCCACCACGTCCATCGCCCGATAGCAGAGAGAGTGCGCTGCGGGTGCGGGAGCCAATAACTACGTCCCAGTGACTGTTGCCGTCGAAATCTCCCGCGCCGATAAAGTCAGCAGCGATGGGCGCAGCGAAAACGCGCGCCGGTGACAGAAAGGGCGCGTCCGTGAACGTTTCTTCGGCCTTACGTTGCTGAGCTTCCGGAGCATTTGGATAGATCGAATCAACGTTGCCGCGCAACAGCGTTACGATTCCCTGCCCGTTGTAAGAATAGCCACTCACCAGATCGGGCACGCCGTCTTCGTCGAAGTCTGCCGAAGCCAGACTCAGCGGCTGCGCTAGATTGTTCTCAAGCGCCGTGCGCAAGTCTGCCGATCCGACGTATGAAGTCAGCAAATCGTGGCCATCGCTGAGATTGATCGTGGGGTTGCCGTGTGTGGCGGCGTGAACGCTGACGCTCTCGCTCAGCCGCGCCGGTTCTACTGGCTTTCGATCGACCGAGTGGTTCCGTGGCGGTGGTTGCTGGAAGGATTGCGTTAAGCCGCTGACGAGAACCAGGCAAAGGATCACGAGCGTCGCTAGAGGGATGGACTGACGCGGAAGGATTCTCGATGGCAGGAGAATTTGGGTCGAATCACGGTGATGAGTTGGGGGTGAACTCATTTGGTTTTTTTGGCTGTCCCAACTCAATATACGGGAGCGAGGTGGGCGACGGATGGACTGCTAGGCTCGACTTACCGACAAAAAGCAAAGCAAAAACAAAAACAGCTTGAAGTTAGCGGATTATGGCAGAGAACTGCCTCGCTGACTAGAGACTATCAGGTTCGGCGTGATTGCGATGCGTTTGCTACTTCCACCACGCGGGTGGCAGGCGAGTCGAGGTCTTGCACGTGGAGCGACAAATGCGGAACCCCGACTGGTCGGGGCGACGGTGTGAAATCTAAGTGCCAGCGCCTTTGGCGCTGAGACCCGGAGTTTTCACACAGTTCTATCACGGCCCAAAGCGTTGCTCGTACTCGCTCGAGGTAATGAAAGCCTTCACCATCTCGGCGGCGATAAAGTTGCCGTTGAACTGATTCAACTTGCCCAACCAGAAGTTGTAGCCGCCAAAGTCCAACCCAAACTCCGGCGGGTCGTTGGGATTGCGGCGCAGGTAGCCGAAGTATTGCATCAGCACAAACGCTTTGTTGAACTGCCGCGTGCTGAAGAGTCCATTCTCCGAAACGCTCCGCAAGGCCTGCGCCCGCAAGGTTGGCGACGTGGGATTAACTGACAACTGCGCGACCAACTGATCGCGTTGCGACTGCGTCAGCGCGCCGCCGGAGCCGGTGTTGCGTGGGTCGAAGGTGTTGGCGTTTAGCTTGTCGACAAACTGCGCCGCTGTCAGCGTGTTTGGATAGTTTGCGGGTTCTGCAAATTTCGCACGTTGCACGAAGTCCAGGAAGAACTTCTGCTTGTTGGCTTCGAGTTGGGCATCTGCGCCCGGTTGGCCAATCACCACCCCGCGGCCAATCTCCTGCAGGTCCGGCAGGAAGTCGCGCAGCTTGAGAAACTCGCCTGAGTTGTAAGCCGCCTGATAAGCCTTGTAGACCAGATAGCCCGTCTCCTGAAATTCAATCGAAACGAAGAACGCGGCCGAGACATTGACGCGCCTGAGTTCGCGGCACGTCTGCGTGGTGCATTCATCAATCTGGTTCTTCCAGAAATTCAGCCCGCCCGTGTCAGCCGCTCGATTGAAGAAGTCGAGATACTGAATGCGGACAAAGAAGTCACTGCTGAAATTCGGATCACGGACCGGGTTCGCGCCATTCACGCTCTCGTTACTGTTAATCGTGATCTGCGCTGAGGCTGGCGAGCCCAGCAGTAATCCGGTCGGGTTGCTCAAGGTAACGCTGAAGGTCTCCGCAACCTCGCCAAGGCGATCGTCGACAATGAAAACGCTAATTGTTTTCGACGTCTGCCCGGGATCGAAGCGCAGCGTGCCCACCGCCGCTAGATAATCAGACCTTTCGCTCGCCGTGCCATCTGAAGTTGCATAGTTCACAGTGGCTGCCGCCGATGCATCGCCCGAGCGTGTCACCGTCAAATCCACCTTCGTCGTCGCATCGAGCGTCTCGCTGACGCTGGCCGTGGCGGACGAGAACTGCACATTGCCCGGTGGCCCTGAAGTCACCGGCAGACAGGCGGAAAACTCAGACGTGTTTCCGTTCGGGTCCGTGGCAGTACAGTTGATAATGCCGTTAGTTATGGCAGCCGGAAAATCAAATGGAAAATTGAACACAGCGTTGCCGTTGTTATCAGTAGTCACGCCGGGAACCTTGCCTATCGCCAAAGGTCTGCTTCCCTGTTGATTGGTGGTGCACTGCGCGTCGGAACTGAAATACCAGTGCACCGTAAAAACTGTGTTCGGCGTACTGTTGAGCGTGGCGTTTACCGTAATCGCCTCTATCCCCGGATCGATTGGCTTGTCGGGCGAGTCGACCGGCGCGGCCGAGCCAAACGACGTTAGCACGGGAAAGTTCTGTTGAAAGTTTGCGCCAGTGTCAGTGTCGAGCACGTCGTTTGCGGTGATTCCTGCGACGCCGAGATCGATTCCCAGGACCGTGTTGGCAAAGATCG
>JANMVC010000253.1:0-3694 GCA_031392315.1 Pyrinomonadaceae bacterium
GTCGAAGAAGTTGTGCGCCATGTCGGCTACGACAAGATTACTTCGGACTTGCCTCCGTCAAACATGTCGGGTGAGTATCAACCTACCGAGACAAGCCGCCGCCGGTTGCGCAGCGCTTTGCAGGCCCAGGGGTTTGACGAGGCGATAAGCTTCAGCTTTATCGATGCCGCAAACGACGGCTTGTTTGAGCTGGTACCCACCCTTGGCGGGGAAGTTGGCAACGGGGCTTTCGTCTCCCTCAACAATCCTATTCTGGAAGGCGCCACTCGTATGCGCCCGACGCTGCTGCCGGCGCTTCTGGAAGCTGTGCGCCACAATTTGAATCATGGCAATCGCAACGTCAGCTTGTATGAAATTGGGCGTATTTTTGCCGAATCCGTGACAAGTTCGGGTTCCGAGCTTCCCATCGAGCGCGATGCCCTGGCCTTGATTGCGCACGGCGGCGCGAGAGCGGAAGCGCACGCGGAAGCCCAACGCGAACTCGATTTCTACGACCTCAAGGGAGCGCTCGACGCCGCTCTAAGCGCGATGAATCTCGGCCCACTCAACTTCACCAAGGCTGACTTCAAACACTTGCGCGCCGGTCAGTCGGCGCAGATAGCGTTGAGCGACGGCGATGCTATCGGAAGCATTGGCCGGTTAGATGAGTCGATTGCGAGTTCTTATAAGTTTCGCCAGCCAGTTTATCTCGCCGAACTGGATTTGACTGCGCTGTTGGATTCAGCCGCTCGGCAGGTTAGATACAAACCGCTGCCGCGATTTCCGTCAGTGGTTCGTGATGTGACGCTGCTGGTCGGTCGCGACGTAGCTTTTGCCGATCTCCTGGCGGCCGTCGACTCCGGAAGCGTTGCGGACTACGCAGGAACGAAGCTGGTGGGAACATACGAAGGCAAAAACATCCCGGAAGGCAAGCGTTCAGTGACCTTACGAATTGAATATCGTTCCACTGAGGGAACCTTGCGTGATGAATCTGTTGAAGAACGGCACCGCGCATTGGTCGATTCACTTGTCGAGAAATTCGATGCGGTAGTGCACTAAAAAATAAATCGCTGGTAAGTGCGCGAAGAGTCTTGCGCTTGCAGTCGCGAAGTCGCATAATCGCGGCTGATTCAAAACTCCGCAAATCGAGAGAGAATAAGTTCGATGGTTGGATTATCTGGTTTAGAAAAATTCTCGCATCTGGAAGACAAGATCTATCGCACGATCGAGCTTACCAAGACGCTGCGCCAGGAGAAGGAGAGCCTCGAAAAGGAGCTCTCGCTGGTGCGACGCAACCGCGGCGCTGTGCCTCATGAACAAGAGCGGCTCGAGAAACAGGTCGAGGCGCTGCTCGCGGAACGCGATCTTATTCGCGCCAAGGTTGAAGCCATGTTGGACGCGGTAGCTGCACTCGATCCAGAGATGGCGGAGGAACTCAGATGAGCACCGGAATCGAAGAGATCGTTGGTAAAAGCAGTATGGAAACTACTACGACAGCCGCCCCCACCATCAGAGTTGAAATTTATAACCAAACTTACAACATCCGTTCGGATGGCGACACCGCATACCTTACACAGCTCGCCGATTTTGTAGACGGGCGCATGCGCGAGATTTCCTCCGGCACACTAACCGTAGACTCGCTCAAAGTCGCAATTCTGGCTGCCCTGCACATTGCCGACGAATTCCACCGCCTGAAGCAAACCTATGAACAGGCTGATGCCCAACTCGCCACGCGCAGCACTGAATGTGCCGAAATGTTGGATGGGCTGCTGAAGGTAAGAAGCACTATCGAGCAGGAAAAAGGCGGTCCGGGACGAATTTCGTTAGGTTAGTTACAGCTTAAGAGCACGCCATTCAAAATAGTAGGGGCACGGCTGACCGTGCCCCTACACGCATTAAAACACCTTGAATAAGCTAATTTTCTTTTCGTCGTTGGCTTATGCTAGTATCCCCGGCGGCGGAGGGAAATGTCTGTGGGGCCCGTCACCGAGTATCGATGATTGAGCCAACGCCGTTGAAATGGGAGACCGAGGCCGTTGGCCAGTGCAGTTCTTCATTGTTAAGAATTGCCAGAGGCTGCGGCAACACCAGGTCACCCACCTGTAATGCAGGTTCAATCACGGCTTCGGAACGACCAACGCGGATCTCCCTCCTGCCAATTAAGAACCGTAGATAGTAAATCGTGAATCGTAAATAGTAGGTTTGGCCTATTCGCGGTTCACGATTTTCAGTTTACGGCTTTTCTATTTGCGACCTGCAAGCAAAGCCCGACCGTGAGGGAGGGCTTTCATGAGTTGTACGCACACTTGGTTGCGCCCCTCCTCACGGTCGGGCTTCTGACTGGTTACTTATGAAAGTTTTAATGATAGGCGACGTAGTTGCCAAACCAGGCCGCATTGCGGTGCTGGAGCGCATTCAGGATTTGCGCGAGCAGCATGACATCGACCTCGCGATCATGAATGCCGAAAACCTCGCCGGCGGATTTTCCGTTACCCCTTCCTTGTGTGAACAGCTTTTCAATTCCGGCATCGACGTGATGACTTCCGGGAATCATATCTTCGACAAGAAAGAAGCTATTCCCTACATCGCTAAACAGCCGCGACTCCTGCGTCCGGCGAATTATCCTCCGAACACTCCGGGCAGCGGCATTTGGACCGGCATGATTAACAACACTCCGGTGGCGGTAATTAATTTGATGGGCCGGGATTTCATGCCGCCATCGGATGATCCTTTTCGCGTCGCCGATCAATTGATTGAGTCGTTGCCTACTGTTACGCGGGTGCGCCTCGTTGACATGCATGCTGAAGCCACCTCGGAAAAAGTTGCCATGGGTTGGTATCTGGATGGGCGAGTGTCAACGGTAGTCGGCACGCACACGCACGTGCAGACCGCAGACGAGCGAATCCTTCCTGAGGGCACAGCCTATCTGTCTGATCTGGGAATGACTGGAAGCTATTCCGGCGTGATTGGCATGAATAAGAAAGACGTGATCGCGCGGTTTACGACTGCCATTGCCCGTCGGGCCGAGCACTCCACCGAACAAGTGCGGATCTGTGCGGCTGTGATAGACATCGACGAAGAGTCAGGAAGAGCCCGACGGATTGAACGACTAAATCTTGCCCACGATCAGTAGGCCTGTCAGACCGTCTGCGGTAGCGGGCGGGCCAGAAAGTGCGGCAACTAGTCTTGCGGAACCGGCTCGCGTGCGGATTGGGATTTCAGAATAGGTGGCGCGAGCAGACGCTGGGGATAGCCTTCGGGAAACGAACGGACCCGGCCGCCGGCGTCAGTGATCACATGGCCGGTCTCACCTTCGGCAATTATCTGGCCGTCCGACACTCGCACAATCTCATAGCCGAATCGGAGTGAACGTTTGCGCAGTTCGGCAATATGGGTGCGAACCAAGAGTTCATCGTCGTAATAAGCGGGCGCTTTGTAGCGGCAATAGCTCTCGGCCACGACCAGAAATGCGTCATCCATTTCTTCCATATCGCGGTATGAAAAGCCACGCGTCCGGCAAAACTCCGTCCGGCCAATTTCAAACCAGATGAGGTAGTTTGCGTAGTAGACAATCCCCATCTTGTCGGTTTCGGCGTAACGAACGCGCAGCAGCGTCTCGTGCCATTCGCCAAACGCGTTGTCGGGAGCGGGACTTGTCATATAAGCCGGATACCGTCAAACTCTACGGACGAGCTTGGAAATCGAATAAGTTAAG
>JANMVC010000254.1:0-4484 GCA_031392315.1 Pyrinomonadaceae bacterium
CACCAGTATTCCGAACGACTACGTTGTCGGAGCCGCGTCGGGAAGTGTCACCGGCGGTCTGGTCCAGTTTGGCAACTCGCTGACAACGGTTCCAAACATTTACCTGATGACCAGCACGACGCCGATCTTCAACATGACGATCAAGGACACCACCTCGCCTTCGTCGCGAATCACGATTAGTCCGCTAACGGTCAAGGGCACGGTGACCATCGACCCCGGTGCTGACTTCCGAGCGCAGAGCCTCGCCCTTAGCGTAGCCGGAAACTGGATCAATGACGGTGTGTTCACTCCGGGCACCCAGACGACAACGTTCAACGGAACGTCAGGCGCCCAAACAATCAGCGGGGCGACCGCGACGGGGTTTAGCAGTCTGACGATTACTAACGCTTCTGGCGTCAGCCTTAGCGGTGTGGATGCGACGGTCGATGCTGTGCTTTCGCTCGACAGCGGTGATCTCACCACGGGCGCGAATACCTTAAACATGGCGGTCGGCGCCACTTCGACAGGCACCCCGGCGCCCGGCACGGATGTGGTTGGCAACGTCAAGCGCACCCATACATTCACGACCGGAACGACTTACGCCTTTGGCAATCAGTTTGTGAGTCTTAACTTCACAGCAGCGGGCACAAAGCCCACGGCGGTGAATATAAATCTGGTTAAGTCAGTGCCAACCGGCGCCGACTTCGGTTTCTCCACCGCCATCCAGCGCACCTACACAGTCACGCCGACCGGCGGCACCGGCTATTCGTCTACCTTGCGCCTGCACTATCTGAATTCCGAACTCAATGGCAACAACGAAAGCAGCGCTGACTTTGATCTGTGGCGGTATAACGACATCGACCGCTGGCAGCGTCATGTCAAGACCGCAAACAACACCGCCGACACAGCAAACTGGGCAGAAAAGTCTGGTGTTACCCAGTTCTCATCGTGGACTCTTGCCGGCGGTTCAGTGACGGGGCCGGGTCCAACCGCAGTGCGGCTGACGCGCTTCAACGCCTTGAGTTTTGCCGACGGCGTGCGCCTGACCTGGGCCAGCGGTTATGAAGTCAACAATCTCGGGTTCAACGTCTACCGCGAAAAGAATGGGCAACGCAGCCGGGTGACGCCGTCCGTCGTGGCGGGCTCGGCCTTGTCGGTGGGCCAGGGCAACCGCTTGACGGCTGGCTATGCTTACTCCTGGTTTGATCAGGAAGGCACGCCGGACACTGCTTACCATCTGGAGGCCATCGATCTGAACGGAAGCCGACAGTGGGTCGGCCCTGTCTATCCTTACGCGGCTCCATCTTTCGAGCGTGGCCGCAAGGGGTCTAATCGCGCCTTGCTTTTGAGTGAGGTCGCGGCCGCGTCTGGTGGCAACAGCCATTCGTTTGAAACCGGATGGGCCGCCCCAATGACTGCTAACAAGAATGGCGAGCGGGCCCAGTCCGTCAAATCAAAAGCAGTGTCGCTCGGAATCCAGCAAGGAATTGCGGCCGGCCCAGCGGTGAAAATTCAGATTCGGAAGACGGGCTGGTATCGCCTGATGCCGGCCGAAATAGTTGCGGCGGGGCTGGACGCCTCGGCAGATTCTCGGTTCTTGCAGTTGTTCGTAGATGGACAAGAAGTGGCCCTCCGCTTAGGCGCAGAAGGGACTACGCTTGGTGAAGTGGGCACCATCGAATTCTACGGCGTCGGGCTTGATACGCCGACCACTGGCACGAGGACCTATTGGCTGGTAAACGGCAACACCGCCGGAAAACGCATCAGCGCCAAGCGCGTCAAGCTCCGGCCCGCCGATCTCTATTGGACCGGAAACTCCGGAGTGCGAAGCTTCGACTACACGACTGAGCGCCGCGAAAAACTGATCTATTCGTCCTTCCTGCTCAATGGCGACGAGGACAATATTTTCGGCCAGCTCATCTACAGCGATCCTGTACCTCAGGTCCTGAAAGTCAACCACTTCGATCGTGAGGCGCCAGCTCAAGTTGCTGAACCACGGCTTGAAATCGCCCTGCAGGGTCTCAGCGCGCAAAGCCACGCGGTTAACGTCCAACTCAACGGCGCGGATGTAGGCACGCTGTCTTTTGCGGGCAGTGAACATCGAGTCGCGACGTTCTCGGTCAATCGCTCGCTGCTGGTAGACGGAGACAACGTGGTTTCGCTCCGCTCCACCAACGGCGAATCAGACGTTAGTTTTATTGACTGGATCAGGCTGACATATGCGCGTCGCTACGTCGCCAGCGACGACGCGCTCAACTTTAGCGCTCCCGCCGGTCGCATCGCCAGAGTTGACGGTTTTTCCACGTCGAACCTGCGCGTGGTTGATATCACGAATCCAGGCTTGCCCATTGAATTGCAACCAATAATCGAACCGTCCGCCAGCGGATTTTCGCTCCGACTCCCCGCAACTGACGCGGCGCGCACGTTGCTAGCTTTCGAGGACAGTCTGGCGCAAAGTCCGGCAGCGATCGTCGCCAACGATCCTTCAAACTGGAATGCGAACGTGAATGGCGCGGACATGGTGATCGTCACGCACAGGAGTTTCCGCCAGGCAATCGAGCCGCTGGCAAACCTCCGCCGGAACCAGGGCCTCGTGGTTGCCGTCGTCGACGTTGAAGACATCTACGACGAGTTTAACTATGGCGCGCACACACCGGCGGCGATCAAGAGTTTTCTGATGTCGGCAAACGGTAACTGGGCGCGCAAACCGAAGTATCTGCTGCTGGTCGGCGACAGCAGTTGGGATCCGCGCAACTATCTCAACGAAGGCGACAACGATTTTGTGCCCACGAAGCTAATCGACACGACGTTTCTCGAAACCGCTTCAGACGACTGGTTCGCAGACTTCAATGGCCTAGGTATGCCCGAGATGGCGATCGGGCGATTGCCCGCGCGCACCGCTGCTGAAGTTGACCGGATGGTCGCGAAGATCATGTCCTACGAACAGGAGCGCGAATTGAATGTGCCCCTGCGAAACGCGGTCATGGTCGCCGACAATGGTTTTGAAACCCAGAGCGCGCAGACGGGCGCGTTAGTGCCTCCGGCAATCAGCGTGCAAACCATCAACCGCAGTGGTGGCAGCGATGATCTAACGCGGGCGCAGATCGTGGACGCTCTCAATCAGGGGCCGATGATTGTGAACTACTACGGCCACGGCTCAGTCAACGTGTGGACCGGCGCGGGATTATTCGATTCGGATCTGGCTACCAACCTGACAAACACCAATCGCTTGTCGTTGTACGTGATGATGACTTGCCTGAACGGTTACGGCCACGACGCTTATATCGATAGCCTGGCCGAGTCTGCTTTGAAAGCGCCAAACGGCGGCGCGGTCGCAGTGTGGGCGTCGTCTGGGTTTACCGAAACGCAGGCGCAGATCGCTCTGGACCAGGAGTTTTATCGTCAGTTATTCAGTAATCAAACGGTGAGGTTGGGCGAAGCCATTCGCAACGCAAAAGCTGTGACCAGCAACAGCGACGTGCGCCGCACCTGGGTGCTTTTCGGCGATCCCGCAATGCGGATGCGGTAATCGCGATCACGAAAAAGGGACGGAATGAAACAAACTTCGGACTTGGCTAAGGCCCTCGAGGTCATTCTCAAGAATTCATCTCCCGAGCATGCCAACGGCAACGGGCATTCGCGCAATGGTTACGCCTCGCAGCCGATCGTTGTTTATGGCGAGGAGGCCGCGCCCGAAGGCGAGCTACACCTGCGCGACTACTGGCGCACGATCCGCAAGCGTCTGTGGTTGATCATCGGCCTGGCGTTGATCGTCACTACCATCGCGGCCATGCGACAGGCCGATCAGCCAGACATTTATCAGGCCCGCTCGCGCGTCCAGGTCGACACCGAAACTTATAGCCCCGCGCTCGGCGCATCGAAAGGCAGCTCTTTTTACGTCGATAACTCCTACATGGATCCGGAGTACTTCAATACCCAAGTGCAGATCGTAACCAGCCCGACGCTGCTGCGACGCGTGGCCAAAACCCTCGACCTCGAACATAACCGCACGTTTCTCGATGCACGAGTGGAGAATCGTTCGACCTGGCAAAGCCTCCTGCGCATGGTTGGCTTTCGGCAGCAACCACAGAACCAGGCGAAAAGCTCGAATCGCATCCTGAAAGAAGGGGCCGGAAAAAATTCCCACGAGCATCGACTTTTCCGCTGAAGATCCCGGCGAGATCGAACGCCTCGCGCCCTATGTCGATTCGCTCGCTGGCATGCTTGATGTTTCCCAGGTGAAGAAGACGCGCCTGATCGACATCCGCGCCAGCCATACCGATCCAGCCGTGGCGACGAAAGTGGTGAACTCGACCGCCGACGCTTTTGCTCTGTGGAATCTGGAGATGAAGACGAAGACGAACAGCGTCGCCGGCGCCTACATGCAAAAGCGCATCGCCGAGCTACAGTCGCAGATTCGCAACGGCGAAGAGCAACTGGTGAACTACGCGCAGAGTCATGAAATTCTTTCGCTTGATGCGAGCCAGAATACTGTGGTGGAACGA
>JANMVC010000205.1:0-3126 GCA_031392315.1 Pyrinomonadaceae bacterium
CGCCGAAGTGGGCAAGGGCGCCAAGATCGCCTTCAACACGCTCAACATCGGCCGCTTCAAACTTGGCGCAATGTGCATCGGCGGCATGAAGCTGATGATTCACGAAGCGGTCCGCTATGCAAACGAGCGGCAGCAATTTGGAAAGCCAATCTCCTCCTTCGGCGCGATCAAGTCGAAGCTGGGCGAAATGGCGATTCGCACCTGGGTGGGCGAGGCGATGACCTATCGCACCCTCGGCATGATTGAAGACGCCATCGACGATCCCAATGATCCGAATGCGAAGATGAAGGCCATTGAGGAGTATTCCGCTGAATGCTCGATCATCAAAGTTGCTTTGTCGGAATACTGCGACTTCGTTGCCGACGAGATGGTCCAGATCTACGGCGGTTACGGTTACTCCGCACACTATCCAGCCGAACGCGCTTATCGCGATTCGCGCATCAATCGCATCTTCGAAGGCACAAACGAAATCAATCGCATGCTGATCCCGGGGCGTTTAATGAAGAGCGCTTTGAGCGGGAAGCTCGCGTTGCTGCCGGCGGCGCAGGGTTTGATGGACGAAATCCTTTCGCCGCAGATGGCCGGCTTCGACGACGACGACAGCCTACTTGCCGCCGAACAGAAGTTGGCCAAGAACGCGAAAAAGGTTGCGCTAATGACGCTCGGCACTGCCGCACAGAAGTACATGATGAAGCTCGGCGATCAGCAGGAAGTGTTGATGGGAATTGCGGACATCATCATGGATGCTTACGCAATGGAGTCGGCGATTCTGCGCGCGCAGAAGTTAGCGGCGTCACAGGGCGAAGCGGCGGCGGCGCGATACATCGACATGACGCAGGTCTTTTGCAACGATGCCGTCGAACGCATTGAAGCACGCGCCAAGAACACGCTGGCGGGAATCTCCGAGGGGGACGAGCTGCGCACTTTGTTGGCCGCGCTGCGGCGTTTCACCAAGATGACGCCGATGAACACGATCACTGCACGGCAGCGGATTGCGGACGTGCTGATCGAGGCGAATAAGTACGCGTACTGATCAAGGAAAAAGGCAAAAGGAAAAAGGCAAAAGTGAAGGAAGATTCGCTCGGTGATCCTTCGGCGCTTGTCTTAACTTTTGCCTTTTACCTTTTTAATTTTGCCTTATGAGAATCATCCCCATTTCCCTGCCCACGCCCTTCTACATCGGGCCGGTTAACGTCTACCTGATCGCCGATGATCCGATTACGCTCATCGACACCGGCCCAAAAACAAAGGAAGCGATCGAAGCTCTGCGCGAGGGACTACGAAAAGCGCGCATCCGCGTTTCCGACATTCGTCGCATCGTCTTAACTCACGCCCACGAAGATCATTGCGGCCTGGCTCGTTCCCTGCGCGACGAAGCGAAGGACGCCGAGGTGTTGGTGCACAAATGGGAAACCGGTCATCGCGTGGGCCGGCTCGAGTATGCCGAGCATCGCACATTGCTCGAGCGCGCCGGCGTGCCAACGAATGAAATCGCCGGCATGCGCAAAATGTATGAAGGCGTGCGCCAGTATGCCGACTCGTTCAAGGACGACGAATATAACGAGCTGCGTGACGAAACAGAGTTGGAATTTGAAACGGGCGCGCTACGCGTGGTGCACACACCGGGGCACACACCCGGTTCGTGTTCGTTTGTGCGCGAAGCCGACCGCACGGTGATCGCCGGCGACTGCGTGTTGAAACGAATTACGCCTAACCCAGTGCTGTCGCCTGACCCCATCGATTCGTCAAAACGCTTTCCATCGCTGGCGGAGTATCTGGTTAGCCTGGCGCGCCTGCGCACCTACGCGCCCACGCTCGTGCACGGAGGACATGGCGAGCCGGTCCACGACTTTGAAGAATTGTTTAATCGCTACTTTCGTGCGATCCGAGAGCGGCAGGCTGATGTCATCCGGCTGGTTCCAAAAGCCGGGGCCACCGCCTGGGACGTGGCCCAGGAGATGTTTCCCGGCGCCGACGACGTGCACCGATTCCTGGCAGTTTCAGAAGCTGTGGCGCATCTCGACCTCGCGCATTCCGAAGGAAAGATAGAACTCGAGCTGGCGGAAACGAAGGAAGTCTATCGCCGGATTTCTGCAAACTAATCCTCATAAGGCAACTATCCGCAGATTTCGCCGATTACGCAGACGGTCAGACAGGACCAGACAACTGGCCATCTGCGCCCAGAATAATTGCCTTTGGCTCCTTCTGCCCATTCTGTTCTTTCTGCGTAATCTGCGAAATCTGCGGACAGTTTTCTTTTTGGAACCCACCCCACCCCGGTTGCGTGTAACCCAACAAAATTCTACCCGGAAGGACTCTCTCAATTATGAATCGCAAGAATGTTTTTTATTTTGTAGTTTCCCTGGTCTTAACTTGCGGCATTGCGCTCGCACAACAACCGGCGCCGCCTGCCGATGCGCCGATGCCCCCGGACACGCCCGGTGCGCCACACACATTCTCTTTTCTCATTGACGGCGGCAGCTTTCTCGGCGTTCATGCCGAAGATGTGAACAAAGAAAACATGGGCCGCTACAATCTGCGTGAAGCACGCGGTGTCGGCGTCACAGAAGTCGTCAAGGACAGTCCTGCTGAAAAGGCGGGACTCAAGAAGGACGATGTGATTCTCAGATTCGAAGGCGACAGCGTGACGAGTGTGCGCAAACTGACGAGGTTGGTTTCCGAAGTGGCTCCGGATCAAAATATTCGTCTGGCGATTAGTCGCGGCGGATCCGAGCAGGAAGTTGCCGTGACGATGGGCAAGCGCAACCAGTCGTTCGGTGCCATGCGGAATTTTGAGTTCAAAGGACCGGATGGGCTGAAAGGCCTCAAGGATCTGGAAGGCTTCAAACACCTCGAAGAACTAAAGGCTCTCGAAGGATTCAAGATGATGACTCCGCCGGGAAACGTTTGGAAGTGGGAAGGACAAGGACCGGGCGGAGACACGATGGTGTTCAATTTTGGAAACCATCGCCGCATCGGTGTCAGCACCATGCAGTTGACCAAGCAGCTTGCCGAATACTTCGGTGTCGCGGAAGGCGCCGGGGTGTTGGTTACGGCAGTTACCGAAGACGGTCCGGCGGCAAAGGCCGGCGTTAAAGCGGGCGACGTAATCACCGCCGTGGACGG
>JANMVC010000338.1:0-18562 GCA_031392315.1 Pyrinomonadaceae bacterium
ATCAACCTTATTGAGGCAGACAAGATTGGTTCGGCCACATCTCCCCTTGGTTTGGGCAAAACGGTCGCGACCCTGGCTTCTTCCGAGGCACCACGCTCGGGTGACGTCGTCGTAGTGCGCGCCCTCACCGACAGCGCTACCTACAACATGCTCGAACTGCCCAGCGGACGTCTCGCTAAGATCAATCCGGGCGATTTACTGATTGGCGTGCTCGGACGCCGCCGCGCTTTGAAAGGTTTCGTTGGCGATGTGCCTGAAACGATCGCGGCCGGCGATCATTTGCATCTGCTCAACATGGGCGGTGTGATTGGCTTCTGTACGGGCCATCACTCAAGCCTCGGCGACGCGATCCAAGTTGAAGTGATCGGACTAGCCTCTGATGGCGACGGCCGGGTCCTGAATATCGGAGACGTTGCTCTGCCGGCGCGCGAGCACCTTGGCGAGACGGCGCCTATCGTGATGGTGGCCGGAACCTGTATGAACAGCGGCAAGACTTTCGCTGCGACGGAGCTAATCAAACAAGCCACACACGCGGGCATGCGCGTGGCGGGAGCAAAACTTTCCGGCGTCGCCTGCCTACGCGACACGCTGAACATGGCGGATCACGGAGCAGTCGCTACTGCTAGTTTTCTTGATTGCGGTCTGCCTTCAACCGTGGGCGTCGGCGATTTGGCCCCGACCGCGAAAGCAATTATTGCTCGGTTAAATGAAAGCTCGCCTGACTTGATCATTATCGAGCTGGGCGACGGCATTCTGGGCGGCTACTCAGTTGATTCGGTTTTCGATGACATCGAACTGCGCGAAGCGACTGCTGCTTTGATTTTCTGCGCTTCGGACTATGTCGGCGCCTGGGGCGGAATTGAACTACTGCGCAAACGCGGAATCCCTGTCTCGTTGATTTCGGGATCAGTGACGGATTCGCAGATGGGCGAAGACTACATCGAGAATGAGTTTGGCGTGCCGGCGGCAAACGCCAAGCGTCACGGCGCGCTGCTCTTTGAGTTGATCAAAACAAAAGTTGACGAGCAGCGAGTGCCTGTGTCTAGCTGAGGCGGAAGCCGACCGTGAGGGACGGCTCTTCCGCGGTTTTCAAATGGATATGGAAGCGTCTTCAGCAAAACTTCGCGTAGGAATTTTCGGAGGCTCCGGCTACGGCGGCTCGGAGTTGCTGCGCATTCTGCTGTCCCATCCCCACGCAGAGATCGCATTAGTCACTGCGAATGAGCACGCGGGAAAGCCGGTGGGCGAAGTTCATCGCAATCTTTATGGCTTGACCGATCTTATTTTTCAGAAGGCCCCGGAGGATCCGGGCAGCCTTAGCAATCTCGATTGCTTGTTTCTCGCGCTCCCGCATGGGCAAGCGATGGACATCGTTCCCCGCCTGCCCGGGAATGTAAAGGTAATCGATCTCTCCGGCGACTTTCGTTTGCGCGACAAAGATGAGTTTGAGCAACACTACGGACGCGAACATACCGCGATTGAAACTCAGTCTGAGTTTGTTTATGGCCTCACGGAAACTAATCGCGAGCGGATTCGCACCGCCCGGCTGATCAGCAATCCCGGATGCTTCGCCACGGCCACGCTGCTCGGCTTGGCGCCGCTCGTGGCACACAGCCTCATCAGCGGCCGTGTGATTGTGGATGCGAAGACTGGCTCTTCCGGCTCAGGCGCCAAGGCCGCCGCCAACACCCATCATCCACAGCGCATGAATTCGTTTTACGCTTACAAGCCTTTCACGCATCAGCACGTGCCCGAAATCGAACAGGAACTGCGCAGCGTTGGCGAGTGGCAGAGCGAGTTTGTTTTCATGACGCATTCGTTGCCCGTCGCGCGCGGAATCTTCGCTTCGATATATGTGGAAACCAGTAGCGAACTGACTGAGGACGCGTTGCGCACAGTCTTCTCGGATTTCTATCAGGATTCTTTTTTCGTTCGTATTGTCAAAGGTTCACCCGATATCAATTGGGTGAAGACGACCAACTTTTGCGACATCGGTTTTGCCGTGCGCGGCCGACAGGTGGTGATCTTTTCGGCGCTCGACAATCTGGTGAAAGGCGCTGCCGGGCAAGCGGTGCAGAATATGAACCTGATGTTTGGTTTCGAAGAGACGACCGGCTTGATGTTGATTGGGACGAATCCGTAATAGCTCCGCAGGAGCGAAATGTTTATAGAAAGCAGAATACCGCATTCATTCCAAAGCTCCGTAGGAGCGAAACAAAATGAATTGAAATATTCCGCTCCTACGGAGCTCGGAATGAGGGTAACGCATTTCTATGAACGTTCTGCTCCTACGGAGCTTTGGCATCTTCTATTCTTGGTGAGCTTCAAATGACGTCATCCCTTCAAACTGCAGTTGACATCGTGGCATCGGAAGAGCGCTATCAGCTCGCTACCTATAAGAAGATGCCTATCGTCGCTGAACGCGGCGAGGGCGTTTGGATTTACACGAGCGAGGGCGAGAAGTATTTGGATCTCTATGGCGGCCACGCCGTCGCCGGCACAGGGCATTCGCATCCGCGCGTGGTCGCGGCGATTCAGGAGCAAGCGGCCAGGCTCATGTTCTACTCAAATCTGGTTTACTCAGAGGCGCGGGCGCGCGCGGCTGAGAAACTTGTTTCAGTCGCGCCTTCCGAACGGACAAAAGCGTTTTTCTGTAACTCCGGAACTGAAGCCAACGAGAACGCGATGCGCATGGCACGTATGACGACGCAACGGGAGAACATCATCACCTTCTCTGGCGGTTTTCATGGTCGCACTTCCGACTCGATCAGTGCCACCTGGCTCGGCAAGTATCGCGAGATTGGAAAGCCGAATGTGCCGGGACACCTCCAAGCCGAGTGGGCCGACATTGAATCTGTGCGCGCGCTCGCGGATGAAAGCGTAGCCGGCATCATGCTCGAGCCGATTCAGTCAATGGCCGGCGTGCGCATGGCTGAACCGGATTTTTACGCGGACTTGCGAGAGCTATGTGACGAGCGCGGCATCGTTTTGATTTACGACGAAGTTCAAACGGGCGTGGGCCGCACGGGCGATTGGTTTTTCGCCGGGAGCGAAGCCGGCGCGCGAGTTGTTCCCGACATCATTACACTCGCTAAAGCGCTTGGCAGTGGAATTCCAGTCGGCGCTTGTTTGGTCAATGAACGCGTCGCTGCGCACATCAAGGAAAACGATTTGGGCACCACTTTTGGCGGCGGCATGATCGCAATGGCCGCGGTTAACGCCACCCTGGAAGCGATTGAGAATGAAGGCATGCTGGAGAACGTGAGGACGATCGAGGCATATCTGCGCCGACGCTTGTCTGAAGTGCCCGCGGTCGTTCGGATCCACGGTCGCGGCTTCCTGCTCGGTTTGGAGTTTGCCGACAAGGCGGCGCCAATTCACACGGCGCTGCTCGAACGAAAGATCATCACCGGCACTTCCAGCGATCCTAACGTGCTGCGGCTGTTGCCGCCGCTTTGTTTGCAGCGCGAGGAAGCCGATCTGTTGGTTGACGCCCTGAGCAAGATAGCAACTTCAAGGTAACCCGGAGGCATGGATTGAACTACAGTTGGTATGATCTGTTGGGCAACATCGGCGTGCTGATGATGGTGATCGCCTATCTGCTTTTGCAGCTTGAGAGGCTGTCGAGTTCGGCGGTGAGTTATCTGTTGCTAAATGCGGGAGGCGCGCTCCTGGTGATTCTTTCGTTGATTTATCATTTCAATCTATCGGCGTTTTTGATGGAAGTGTTTTGGCTGCTGATTAGTTTGTATGGATTGACCAGACCGCTGTTTGCGAGAGCAAGAGTAACTTAGAGTTTGAGAGTGTCCTTTGCGGTTCTTTGCGAATCCTTTGCGCTCTGGGCGGTTTGGTTTGAGTGGTGTGAAGAGATCTACCGCAGAGATCGCAGAGGATTCGCAAAGGTACGCGAAGGAAAAGCGGCAACCTGAAGGTTGGACTCTGAACTTCTTGAGCGGCATTTCGAGATGAAGAACTTCTTAACTACGGCGCAGCTATCGAAACACGAATTGGAAGCGTTGATCGACTCTGCGTTACGCTTCAAGTCTGGCGGCGATGAATCAAAGCCGTTGGCGGGCCAGTCCGTCGCGCTGGTGTTTTTCAATCCCAGTCTACGCACGCGCGCGTCGATGCAGGTTGGTATTTACGAGCTTGGTGGTAATTCCGTGGTGTTGGAGCCAGGCGGTACCAGTTGGACGCTCGAACACCGCGACGGCACGGTTATGGATGGGGACAAAACTGAACATGTCGCGGAGTTTGTGCGAGTGCTCGGTCGATATTGCGCGGCGATTGGCGTGCGCACCTTCGCCGCGTTAAAGAACTGGGACGAAGAGCGAACTGATCCAGTACTAAACGCTTTCGCAAAATATGCCGAGGTCCCCATCATCAATCTCGAGTCGGCCATGCATCATCCGTGTCAGGCGATGGCGGACATGATGACCATACGCGAAAAGTTGGGCGCGGGACGAAAGCGCGTGGTGCTGACGTGGGCCTGGCATCCGAAGCCTTTGCCGATGGCCGTGCCCAATAGTTTTGCGCTGGCCGCAGCGCAGATGGGCCACGATGTCGTGGTTGCTCATCCGCCGGGTTATGAACTGGACGATCAACTGCTGGAAAAGATCCAGGAGCAGTCGGCAGGGGCAGGAGGCAGCATTGAAGTAACTAACGATGTCGATGCAGCGTTCGATAATGCTGAGGTGATTTACGCAAAGAGCTGGGGCGCTAAGCAGTTTTACGGGACGCCGGAGAAAGACATCGCCCACCGCGCGCAGTATCGCGAGAAGTGGATTGTGGACGAAGCTAAGATGGCGCGCACCAGCAGCGGAATCTTCATGCACTGTCTGCCGGTTCGGCGCAACGTGATCGTCACTGACGGCGTGATCGATTCAACTCAGTCAGTGGTGATCGACGAAGCGGAGAATCGTCTGCATGTGCAGAAGGCAATAATGAGGAAAGTGCTGAGGACTGGGGAAAGTGCTGAGGACTGAGTGCTGAGTATCCAGAAGACTAATCCCTGCGGGGCGTCATTGCCTCGGCTCAGCACTCAGCAGTCAGTACTCAGCACTCTTTAGAACTATGACAAATACCAACCAAGTCGGCGATCAACTCCGCCTCAATCTTTTGCGCGAGGCATTGCCTTACATCCAACGCTTCCAGGGCCAGACGTTTGTGGTGAAGCTTTCCGGCAAGGCCACGGAAGATCCTGAGAACCTGAGTTCGTTGGCGGAAGAGCTGGCGTTGCTTCACCAGGTCGGCATCAAAATCTGCGTGGTCCACGGCGGCGGCAAGCAGTTGAGCGAGCTCGCCTCGCGGATGGGAATCGAGCAAACGATCATCGAGGGCCGCCGCGTCACTGACGACGCCACTCTGGAAATGGCCAAGATGATCTTTGCCGGAAAGATCAATATCGACATTCTATCGGCGCTGCGTAATCGGGGAATTGAAGCGGTGGGTCTTTCCGGTGTTGACGGAAACATCGTCCACGCCGAACGGCGGCCACCAAAAGAAGTGTTGAATCGTGAAACCGGCGAGAGCTCACAGGTGGATTTTGGACACGTCGGCGACGTGGTTGAGATTAACGCACGCCTGCTGACGGTCTTGCTAGATCACGGATACCTGCCGGTTATCTCTTCGCTTGGCGCCGACGCTGAAGGCACGGTCTTCAACATCAATGCTGACACCATTGCCGCCGAAATAGCCATCCAACTGCAAGCGGAGAAACTTATTCTGCTGTCTGACGTCGATGGGATTTACCTACGTGCCGGCGAACCGGAGACGAAACTCTCGCGCCTGACAGCGGACGAAGCCGCCGCGATGATCGTAGACGGCAGCGCCACCGGCGGAATGATTCCCAAGCTACAGAGCATTGCCGCGCTACTTAAGCGAGGCGTTCACAGCGCCCACATTCTCGACGGCACGGCGCGCAACGCGTTGCTATCCGAAATCTTCACTGACAGCGGCACCGGCACAATGATCGTGTCCTGACCGGTCAACGCTCTGCCGAAATCTTTTCGCAAATCTTTTCGTTGACACTTCACCGGCAACCGACGCAAGATCGTCAAAATGGACAACGAGTCAATTGCGAGGCGGTTTCACAGTCTTGCCGCGTTGATGGAGATCCGCGGCGACGATCCCTTCCGTCTGCGTTCCTATCGCAACGCTGCCGAGGCACTGGCAACCTGGCCCACATCGCTCGAGAAGATTTTCAAGGAGCAGGGGCTTGCGGGCCTGCTGGAAATACCCGGCGTGGGCAAGGCCATCGCCGGGAAGATTGTCGACCTGATCGAACGCGGCACCTTCGACGCCTGGGAACGGTTGGTTGCTGAAACTCCGGAAACGGTGCTCGACCTGCTGGAGATTCCCGGCATTGGCCCAAAGACCGCGGCGCTGCTGCATCAGAAATTTAAAGTCTCCTCGCGCAACGAACTCAAGAAATTCGTCGCTGGCGGCGGCATAGATCTGGTGGACGGAATTGGGCAGAAGACTGCTGAGAGAATTAAGGAAAGTTTGAGATAAGGACTTCGAGAGGAACCTATGAAACCAATCAAACGTCGTGACTTTATGCGCAGCGGAGCAGTCGCCGGGTTGACGCTGGCTTCCGCCAAGTCGGCCATCAGCCAGTTTCCAAACATCCTGGTTCAAAGCGGCATCAAGCCGGTGGTCGTCGCTTCGGCCAATGGCAACCGGTTCAAGAACGGCGGCGATATGACTGTCGTGCAGAAGGCCTTCTCGATGATGGCGCAGGGCGCGGACGTGCTCGACTCCGTGGTTGCGGGAGTGAACATCGTCGAACTCGATCCGCTAGATGACAGCGTCGGTTATGGCGGTCTGCCCAATGCTGACGGGGTGGTGCAGCTTGATTCGTCGTGCATGCATGGGCCAAAGAAACGCGCGGGCGCAGTGGCCTCGCTCGAAGGTGTACGCGCGCCGTCGCTGGTGGCGAAGTCGGTTTTGGAAACCACTGACCATCATCTGATCGTCGGTAAAGGCGCGCAGATGTTTGCACGCAACATGGGCTTCAAGATTGAAGATGATCTAAACACCGACCACTCGCGCGAGCTTTGGTTGGAGTGGAAACGACGTACCGACCCGTCACACTATCTCGATCCGAAGACGCGCGCTGAGGTTTGGCATCGCGAAGGTTTGAAGATGGTCGCGGAAGGACTGGTTGACCGCGAACACTACTACGGCACCATCAACTGCAACGGCATCAACTCGAAGGGCGAAATTTGCGGCGTGACGACTACTAGCGGTCTGGCCTGGAAAATTCCCGGACGCGTGGGCGATTCACCGATACTCGGCGCCGGGCTTTACGTTGACGGAGCAGTCGGCGCCGCCGGCTCCACCGGACGCGGCGAGGCGAATCTCTACAACCTCTGCTCGTTTCTGATCGTGGAGGAAATGCGCCGGGGCAAGCATCCGAAAGACGCGGGCCTCGAGGCGATGCGCAGGATTAAAGCAAACACAGTCGAGAAGCGTTTGCTAAACAGCAAAGGCAATCCAAACTTCGGCGTCAATTTTTATATCGTCAATGCAAAGGGTGAGTTTGCCGGAGTGTCGATGTACACGGGCCCGACTTACGCGATGTGCAACGACGCAGGACCACAGACGCTGCCGTGCGAAGGGCTGTTGCCAGGAAAGGCAACTGACTAACGTGCGCCGCTGACTGAGAGTTGTCTCGTCTCAGCTTGTCGTTTGACGATCACCAGCGTGATATCGTCGGCGGCTTGAGTGCCCTGGGAGAATTTTGTCAGCGCCGATTCGATGCGATCACGAATGCCTGCGGCCGAAGCTTCAACATTGCGCTGCACCACTTCATAGAGCCGCGTCGGTCCAAACTCTTCACCGCTCGGGCTGGCTGCCTCCGTCACACCATCAGAATAAATAACCAGTACATCTCCAAACTGCAGTTGCGTGCGGCCTTCGCGGTACTCGGCGTTTGGTCTAATGCCAAGCGGCAATCCGCCCGCTGCCAGTTGCTCGACGGTGCCAGCTGCGTGGACGATCAGCGGCGGGTTATGCCCGGCGTTCAAGAACGAAAGCGTACCCGACTCAGGATCGAGTTCGGCGTAAAAGAGCGTGACAAAGCGGTTCGGCGGAATATTTTCGGCTAGGTATTTGTTGACGGCGGAAATCGTTTCCACGAGCGAATCGTGCGAACCGGTCTGGGCATGGATAGCGGCGTGCAACGACGACATCAAGAGCGCGGCGGCAGTTCCCTTGCCGGAAACGTCGCCCAGCGTAATCACCATGCGGCCATCGGGCCGGGCAATGAAATCGTAGTAGTCACCGCCGATTTCGTAACAGGGAAAGCTGATGCCCTGAAACTCATAACCCGCGACAATCGGCGGCGCAGTAGGCTGAAATCGCTGCTGAATTTCCATCGCCAGTTGCAGCTCGCGCTCCAAACGTTCCTGCTGCAAACGCGACTCAACCAGCCGCGCATTCTCCACGCGAATCGCCGCGACGGAAGCGAGCGTAGTTAGAACTTTCAGATGATCTTCAGTAAACCTGCCCTCGGCGATCGGCGAATCCGCATAGATGATGCCGAAAACTTTTTCCGCCACCCCAAGGGGAACCGCAAGCACTGACCTGACGCCCTGAAGCACCACTGTACCGCTGGCAAATCGCGGATCGTGCTGCGCGTCAGAGGTCAACACTGATTTGCCGCGCATCACAACTTCGTCCATCACGTTGCGGCTGACGCGTATCTCACCAATCTCGCCGGCCCGATCGCGCAAACGCGCCACCGCCACTTTCAAGTCCTGCTTCGCCTCGTCGCGCATCATCAGCAGACAACGATCGGCAGGCACCGCTTCGAACACGAGCGAGACGATTTGTTCCAGCGTCTGTTCCAGTGTTGACGAACTCAGCAGTGTGATTCCCACTTTGCTGATCAACGCAAGCAAGTCGCCTTCCCTAGCAACACGCGCCACTACGCTGTCTTCGGGCTTGGTGCGCGCATCTTCGATGGCTTCGAGCAAGCCGGATGTGCTGCGGTCACCCGAGGCGAGCGCAATCGTTGCCTCCGGCAGGGAATGTGACGAGTTGTCGGTAATCATCGTGGCACCCATGCTGGAATGGTAGGTGCCATCGTCAAAAACAATTTCCGTTTCGCCGATCTGGATGCGACCGCCCGGAGTTAGTGGCACAGTACCCTCGACCGCGCCGCCGTTGTAGAGCGTGCCGTTGGCTGAGCCGAGATCCTGGAGAAAATAATCCTCACCCTCGCGGCGCACTTCGGCATGGACACGGGAGGCAAACGGATCGGGAATACAGAGATCGTTGCGAGCGGAGCGGCCGAGGGTGATGCGGAGCCGCCCGAGCGGAAAACGGTCGGGGGCGCGGTCGGGGTATTTGACGATTAGCTCTGACATTGTTGGGTTCTAGTTAGCCGATGTCTCACGTCTCACCTGAGTCTGAGATTTCAAATCTCAGGTTTCAAGTCTCAAATCCCAGTCCTGAAATCGGCAATCTCAATTCTCAATTCTCACATTGCAAGTTTCAGATTTCAGATTTGAAATTTGAGAATCCAAACTAAGTTGTCGCTTTTGAGCCGGCCACACGCACTGCCATTGCAGGGCCTTCGCGCACGACGATTGTATCGGCGATAACATCGTGCAGTCCGCGCCCCCTTTGCGAAAGCGCAGCCACCAGGAAGCCGATGCCGAAGAGCACGAACGAAAGCGGGTAGCCGACAAAATGCCGTAAAAACGCGCGGCCTATTCCGATGCCCCTGCCGTCCGCACGCAATATCCGCAGGCCCGTGGCCCACTTGCCCGCCGTTAGACCGGTCAAGCCCGGCAATATGCCAAGGTCCAGGACTGCGATCACAACTGCCAATATGATCCCGATGGTTTCGGTAACGCTACCCGCCGTGCGTGCGCCTCCGCCTTGCAAGCGGCTGACGAGGGTGCTGAATACGATGATGGCTGTTAGTAAAATGTAGTCGATCAGGATGGCGCCGCAGCGCAGCGAAAACGGCGCACGAAACCTCGCGAACCTTTGAGCCGGCGAACGCGGCTTCGAGGTTGGTTGCGGTGGCGCTGTTTCCAAGGCGGTTGCTGGCATTTATCAGTTGTCAGTGGTCAGTGATCAGTAGCCAGACTGAAACCCAGAAACTGGCTTTGCCCGAATGATTTCTGAAACTACCGGCCACTGACCACTGACCACTGGTCACTGGTCACCGACCACTACCCTAACAAAAAATGCAGCGTCGTCTCGCCCAAGCGAAGCTTGTCTCCGCTGTCCAGGACACGTGGCTGACGTGGCGCGAGCCGGATCGAATCATTGATCACTGTCCCATTCACCGATCCCAGATCCTCAACCAGAAAAGTTTCTCCCTCACGCCAGATGCGTGCGTGGCGGCGCGAGACTTTCGTTTCCGGGTCGAATCGTGACAAGTCGATTTCGGGGAATACATTTGAATGCGGATCGGTGCGGCCTAAAAGGTTGTTGTCTTTTTGTATCACGAACGACGCGTCGAGCTCGGTCGTTCCCGCGACTACGAGTTTTGCTGTCGGTCGTGCCGGACGCAAGGTCGCACTAGACCCTAGTCCGCTCATGGGCTGGCGCGCGCCGCAGTGGGCACAGAAAACATCGTCTGCCGCGATCCGGCCGCCGCAAAAACCGCAGAAGACTGTCTGGACTTGCACCGTCTCGCCACCCACCTGGCCAGACGGCACACCGTAACTGACTTGTCCGGTCATCAATTTCTCGAGATGGAAGGCGAGCGCATCGCGCAGCTGCCCAGCCGAGGCAAATCGATCCTCAGGCTTATACTCGACCGACCGCATCAGGATCATTTCCATCTCGCTCGAAATAGATGGCGCAATCTGACGAGGCCGCGGGTTCTTGGCGAAGTCAAAAATCAGCAGCGGATTGTCCTGCGGATCGGAGCCGGTCAGCAGATGAAACATCGTCGCGCCCAGGCTGTAGACATCCGAACGCGCTTCGACCCGGCCACCGAATAGTTCAGGCGGCGCGTAGCCCATCGTGCCAACGGCAGTCACACCCTTCTCTTCCTGCTTCACCCAACGCGCGATCCCAAAATCAATCACCATGATCCGGCCGGTGTTGCCGTCGATCATCAGGTTGGCAGGCTTGAGATCGCGATAGATGATTGGCTTCGGGCGGCTGTGCAGGTATTCGAGCACGTCTGCCGTTTGCATTCCCCAATCCGCGACCGTCTTCTCGTCGATTTTCCCGCCGGGTGCGGCACGCAGGCGCGAAGCCAAATCGCCGCCGGAAATAAATCGCATGACGAGATAGAACCGCCCCAAGGTTTCGTCGTAGAAGTAATCGTAGATGGTCGGAATCGAAGGGTGTTCGAGAGCGGTGAGCAATACCGCTTCGCGTTTGAAGTCGGCGATAGACTTTTCGTGCAGAGCTGGATCGAGATGGGCTTCAACCATCTCTTTCACCGCGCGTGGAGCGTCGCCCAGATTTCGGTCCTTGGCCAGGTAAACAGCGCCCATGCCGCCGCCGCCGATGCGGCGAACGATTTCGTAGCGCGCGTTTAAGACGCTGCCGGCATCGAGCTGCTTGACCGTCGGCTGATGTCCGCCGGTCGTGCCCTTCTTGACTGTGTGTTTAGGCGCGATGTTCACGTCGCCAGTGGAAGCGCCCCCAAGCGACTCGGAAGGAAAATCACTTTCGACGTTGGCGATTTCTGAGTCAGAAGGTTCAGGAGAAACTGCCGCCGGGCCCACGCCGTGATCCGCAACTTGAGCGTCGGCTGCCGCGGCAGACTCCGTCGACTCTTTCGCAGGTGCGGACGCAACAGGGTGCTGCGTGCCGCACTTGCTGCAGAAAGCTTCGCCCGGAACTACCGGCCTGCCACATTCGATACACTCAGCCATCTATTTCTTACAAACCAAAACTGAAAACTACTTGATCAAGTGGAAACGCAGAAACGTCTTGCCAACAATAATCTCATCGCCATCAGTCAACGGCTGGCGCGCGCCGGCAACCAGTCGCTTGCCTCGATTGATAAACGTCCCATTCGTCGATCCTAAATCCTCAAGCGAATACTTCCCTTCCTGAAATGTAATCTGCGCATGACGGCGCGACACCTTTGCTTCCGGATCATCGGAATCGAGATCCACATCGGGGAAGATGCCGCCATCAGCATCCCAACGCCCAATTTGAGATTCGGCAGAGCTCAACAGAAATTGCTTGCCGGCGGATTTGCCGCGTTCAATCACGAGCTTCGCATGCGCCTTGTCGTTTGCGCCGACGGATGCCGAAATGTTTACCGCTGCTCCTGCTTTACTGGCAGCGACCTCAGGCTGCGGGACGGCTGACGGAGCGCGCGAGCCATTTTGTCCCTTCGCTTCCCCGCCTCCGTGGCCCTTGCCGGGAGGGCTGACGCTCTGGCGCGCATTGGGACGAAGAGGCGCGCCGCATTCGTCGCAATACTGCCCTCCATCAAGGTTCGAAGCTTTGCACCTTTCACACGTAATCATAGTTTCCCGGAGTTTGCGGCCCGCGTCCGATTCGCGAAAACTTACAAAATTTTGGCAATAGAACTGAGTTCGAGAACGGCTTCGCATTCTAGCGCGAAACCAATAGCCTCGCCAACGGTCGGGATCCGCGCCCGTGAAGAACCTGCAGATGGCAACAGTAACCAGCAGACAGCAGACAGCCGGAAACAGCCGGGGATTGTCGGCCATTTGCTATTTGCTGTTTGCTGGTTACCTTAGACCGAAGTATCCCTGAGTAGGCCTGTTAATTGAAACTGTTTACGGAATTTCCACGTAAGAACTACTCGAACAAAACGGGTTCGCAATATTGCGCATTTTTGTGCAGAATAATTAGCCAAATCAACGATAAAGCTATTTACACCCCCGAGCGAAGGAAGATTTCATGGCGTTAACTCGAAAGAAGAAAATCATCATCGCGGTCTCGGCGGTAGCCGTGGTCGCGCTGATCATCATCATCAGCGTCTTTGCCAGCCGCAAAGAAGAGGCCGAAGTGACGACGATTAAGTTGGAGGTTAAACCCGAACTCCGGCAAACAGTGACGGCCTCAGGCGAGGTAAGACCCATTCGCTACATCAAGCTGACCAGCGAAGTGCCGGGGCGCATCGAAGAGATTTATGTGAACGCCGGCGATCAGGTTAGCCAGGGCAAGCCGCTCGTGCGCGTTGATCCTACCCAACTTCAGTCGAGCCAGGAGGCCCAATGGGCGGCAGCCCAGGGCGCGATGAACGACATTCAGAATGCGCGCAATGCAGTCGCCTCCGCCCAACAGGGTTTGGTCGTTGCCGAATCGTCCGTTTCATCCGCGCGGCAGCAACTCGTCGCTTTGCAAACCCAGGTGGACCGCGCCCAGGTTGATCTCAACACCGCCCAACGCGAACTCAAGCGTAACAGCGACCTGATCGAAGCCGGCGTAGCTTCGCGCTCTGAATACGACGCTGCTCGCGATCGGTTCGACCAGGCAAAGATCGCTTTGCAAACTGCGAGAGCAAATCTCGAGTCGCAACGAATCTCTGTGAAGGAAGCGCAGGAGCGCGCGAACCAACAAAAGCTTACGGTGCAGGAAGCGCGCACCGGTATCAGATCGTCTGAGATGCGCGCTAACCAGCAACAGGCGCTGCTGCGCGGACAATCGAGTCAACGTTCGAAAGCAACTCAACTGTCGCCGCTCAATGGCGTAGTCGCTGACATTCCCACCCGCGTCGGTGAATACGCGGTCGCTGGTCTGTCAACCACGCCGTTGATGACCATCGCTGACATGTCTACGATCAATGTGGAAGTGAACGTAGACGAAACTGAGATTTCCAACGTAGAAGTTGGGCAGCAAGCGAAAGTTAAAGTCGACGCTCTCGGCGATAAGGAACTGACCGCGGTGGTCACCCAAAAGAATCCGCTCGCTGTTTCCAAGTCAGACACACAGGGCGGCCTCTCTAATCGGGTCAATGTCCAGGAGGCGAAGGAATTCAAAGTCACTGTTGAGTTGCGCGATGTGCCTGACGAGCTGCGCAACGGACTGCGGCCCGGCATGAGCGCCACCGCGACCATCACGACCAAGACCAAGAACAATGTGATTGCCGTCCCGCTCGAAGCTATTGTGGAGAAAGCCCCCTCTGCTTCCCCTGCGCCAACGATCGCCGGGTCAGTGCCCACACCGGCGTCAAGCGAGAAACAAAAGAGCGTTAAGGGTGTCTACGCCCTCGACGGAAACAAAGTGAAATTTATCGAAGTGACCACCGGCATCACCGGCGAGGCGGATATCGAAATTCTCAGCGGCCTTAACGCAGGCACGGAAATCGTCCGCGGACCAAGTCGGGTGTTAAAGACGCTTAAGGATGGCTCTACCGTGAAGCGTCAGACCAAGAAACCCGGCAACACGAACGGAAACGAGAACAGCTAAATGAGCGACGCCACATTGACATCGCCACCCGTACCGGCCGTGGCGCAGACTGCGCCGCCGCGGCCACACGACGAAGGCTCGCTCATCTCAATGCGCGACATCTGGAAAACCTACCAGATGGGATCCGAAGAGGTGCATGCGCTTCACGGTGTTTCATTCGATATTCCGAAGGGCGAATACATTGCCATCATCGGACCCTCCGGTTCCGGCAAGTCGACCTTGATGAACCTGATCGGCTGTCTCGACACACCCAGCCAGGGTGAGTATTGGCTTAACGCCAAAAACGTTTCCGAGATGGACGACGACGAGCTCGCCCGCATTCGCAATCAGGAAGTCGGCTTTGTGTTTCAGACTTTCAATCTGCTGGCCCGCGCCACGGCCCTGCACAATGTTGAACTCCCGCTGATCTATGGCGGCGTCAGTTCCGCGCAACGTCACGAGATGGCCAAGAAAGCGCTCGGTGCTGTGGATTTGACTGACCGCATGATGCACCGGCCCAACGAACTTTCCGGCGGCCAACGCCAACGCGTGGCTATCGCCCGCGCTTTAGTTAACCATCCTTCGATCCTTCTCGCCGATGAGCCCACCGGCGCTCTCGACACGCACACCAGCATGGAAATCATGGATCTGTTCGAACGGCTGCATGGCGAAGGAAACACAATCATCGTCGTGACGCACGAGCAGGACATTGCGGCGCGGGCGCATCGAGTGATCTCGATTCGCGACGGCCTGATCGAAAAAGACGAAAAGATTCGTTAGGCTTCGTCCACCCAGGACAAACACGAATGTGCAGAATCAATCGCGGATTAGAAACTTACGTCTGCTTCGATTGGCCCCGCTTTGGGAGTCGTTTCTCGTGGCAGTCGGCAGTTTGCGCGCCAACAAGCTCCGCACCGCCCTCACGCTGGTAGGAATCGTTGTCGGCGTGGCCGCGGTGATAGCTGTAGTCACAATTATTCAGGGTCTGGACAACAAAGTCGCCAGCACCTTCTCCTCGCAGGGCTCCACGGTCTTCACGATTTCCAAGCGGCCTCAAATCATTCGCTCGCGCGAAGAATTCATCAAATTCAATAAGCGGAAAGACGTCACCGACGAAGACGCGGAGGCCGTTACCCGACTCTGCACTTCCTGTTGGCGCGTCGGTGTCGCCGCTAACGCGCGCGAGACGATCAAGCAGGGCGATCAGAAAATGGAAAACTTCACGATGCGCGGCGTGTCACCTACCACGATGTTTGACATCGACGGCCGCACGATTGACGTCGGCCGCATCTGGACTGACGAAGAAGGAGATTCAGGCCGCGAGATTTGCGTGGTCGGGTCCGACGTAGTCACCAACCTGTTTGGCGGCGTCGCGTCTGATCAAGTGCTAGGGCGAGAAATAAAGATCGCTGGCCGGCCGTTTCAGATAGTCGGCGTACTTGAACCTCTCGGTTCGATCTTCGGCGCGTCACGCGATAGCGTCGCGTACATTCCCTATTCGACCTACCAAAAACTCTACGGCGCGCGCGATTCGATCATCGTGATGGTCCAGGTTCCCACCGCCGAACAACTTGAGATGGCCCAGGATCAAGTCCGCACGATCATGCGCAACCGTCGCGGGCTTACTTTCGGCGAAGTGGACGATGAAGGGTTTTCTTTGGAGACGCAGGATGTCTTCCTGGATCTCTATGGCAAGGCAACTTCCAACATCTACATCGTCACGATTGCCGTTGCCGCGATCTCGCTCGTGGTCGGTGGAATTGTCGTGATGAACATCATGCTGGTCTCGGTTACGGAGCGCACCAAGGAGATCGGTATCCGCAAAGCTTTGGGTGCACGGCGGAAAGATATTCTCGCGCAGTTTTTGATCGAGGCGGTGGCAGTCACGGCCATCGGCGGCGCCATTGGAGTGCTTACGGGCTTTGGACTCGCTTACCTGATTGCCGCGTTGATCGGCTTTCCGCTGTTGATGAGCGTTGGTTCGGCGGTGCTGGGCGTCGGCGTTTCATCATTGGTGGGCATCGTCAGCGGTCTCTGGCCCGCCTGGCGCGCGGCGCGATTGGATCCGATTGAGGCATTAAGAGCGGAGTAAGACAGGGGCAGTCGGCAGGAGCAGGAGCACGAAAACAGGAGCCGACGGATAACCGAGGTTTTTCTTCCTGCAGACTGCTCCTGCCGACTGCTCCTGAACAAATCATGCGGCTAGACGACATAAAAGAATCCTCCCTGATGGCCTTCGACACGCTGCGGGCAAACAAGCTGCGCTCGTCGCTGACGATCCTCGGCGTCAGCGTGGGTGTGATCACGATCATCTTTATGGTTTCGATCATTCAGGGCTTGAACAAGGCCTTTGCGGATCAAGTGGAGTCGCTCGGTTCCAACACCATCTTCGTTTCCAAATTCGACCCCGGCTTTGGCCGTCCCCCCGGGCCTTCAGAGATTCATCGGAAAGATTTGACAATGGACGACGCGGAGGCGTTACGGCGCGAAGGCCCTTCGATTGCCGGAGTCTCACCAATCCATCGCATGATTGCCGTGACCACGCGTTATCAAAATAAGCAGACCGACACGCCTATTCTTCTCGGCGTCACGCCTTACTACGAATTCGTTCATTCGCAATATGTCGCGCGCGGTCGGTTCATCAAGGACCTCGATATGGACAATCGCGAGAACGTTTGCATTATCGGGGTAGACGTTGTGCGTGCACTCTTTCCGTTTGAAGATCCAATCGGCAAGGAGGTGCGCATCGATGGCAGTCCCTACTTTGTGATTGGGGTGATGGAACCGTTGGGCAATTTCTTCGGGCAGTCGCGTGATAATTCAATCTTCGTGCCCATCACTACGTTCGACAAGTATTACGCCGATCGCCCCTTTCCCGGAGTTGTCTTCTTCATCATCGTCCGTCCGCAGTCGCGCGCCTACGTCAAATCAGCAGTTGATGAAATCACCGACATTCTGCGCCGCCGCCGGCGCGTTCCCATCAACGAGAAAAATAACTTCGGCATTTCATCGCAGGATTCCCTGCTCGACATTTATAACCAACTGACCGGCGCCACCGCCCTCGTGTTGACAGCTATTTCTTTCGTCGCCCTGATGATTGGCGGCATCGGCGTGATGAATATCATGCTGGTGTCTGTCACTGAGCGCACGAAGGAAATTGGCGTGCGCAAGGCCGTGGGCGCGACGCGTTTCAATATCCTTTCGCAATTCCTAATCGAGGCTGTAGTACTGACCGCAATCGGCGGTCTGACCGGATTGGCTGTGGGAGAGATTCTGGCTTTCCTGATCAATAGATATTCGCCGTTACCGGCCTATGTGCCGTTGTGGGCAATCGGCGTTGGCATTGGTGTTTCGGCGGCGGTGGGGATAGTCTTTGGCCTTTGGCCCGCATGGAAAGCTGCCCGACTCGATCCCATCGAAGCGCTGCGATGGGAATAGCTTCAAGCCATGTAACGCAAACTGTAGGCCCTGTAACGCAAACCGTTAGTTTGCGGGTGTAGCGATTATTCCAAGGAGTGTTAACGAATACTCGCAAACTGTTAGTTTGCGGGTGTAGCGATTATTCCAAGGAGTGTTAACGAATACTCGCAAACTAACAGTTTGCGTTACATTTTGCGTTACATCCGGAAACTGCTTGAATGCAACCAAAGTGATAGTTACCCCGTAGTAATCGAACTGTGAAATTCATCGAAACTCTGAAACTGGCGCTGGCCGCTATAAGGGCACACAAGCTGCGCTCTGCGCTCACGCTGCTCGGCATGATCATCGGCGTCATGGCAGTGGTGGTTGTCTATTCACTCATTCAGGGTTTCAACACCTACGTTGACGAAAAGATCGCCGGCATCGGAGCCAAGTCGTTTACGGTACAACGCTTCAATCCGCTCGAAGACTTCAAAGACACCGATACCATTGCTGCCGCACAACGCCGTAACAAAGACCTCACGATGGACGACTTTGAATATTTGAAGGAACGTGGAACCTTGATCGGGCGAATCGGGGCTCGAGCGCGCGGTACAGGTTCAATTGTTAAGCACGGCGTCGATGGATACAGAATAGAGGTCTACTTATTTAACTTTGAATAACGAATGTACTTTTTATGTTTTATTTTCGTTATACTGAAAACATTTTTTATTTATTTTTGCTGCAGTCTTGAACTTAATGATTGATATATCTATTATTAATTAACTACCTACAAAGTACAAATTAC
>JANMVC010000360.1:0-4458 GCA_031392315.1 Pyrinomonadaceae bacterium
GCTGCGCGATGGCGGCGACATGCAGCGAGTAGCCGATCCGAATGGCGAGAGCGACATTGTACGTGTCAGCCTGGTGTTGGAAACGGATTCGGAGGGAGTCTACCAGGCAGAATTAGCAACCGCTGAAGGCCAGAAGGTTATGGTACGCAGGAAACTAAAGGCAGTAAGCCAAACTGGTGATCCGAAGCTCACCATCGACATTCCCGCGCGCCTTCTGCACAACGGCGACTACAAGATCAAACTTACTCGCCAAAAGGACGACGGTCAGTCTGCACCTGCCGGTCGTTACACATTCCGTGCATTGAAGTAACTTCTCGCACCATCCCGTATTAGCCAGACTCCTTACTTTTTCCAACTCGCGAAAATAAACTTGAAATTTTCTGCCGGCCATCACCATACACCATCGAGAAGACCCAGAAGAGACTAGAAAGGTGGAGGTGGGCAATGGATAAACCTATCGAGCGAAGCCGGTTTCAGCAGTCAATCACCCGGGCAGCCACGATTTGTTTCGTGCTGGCGGTGTCGGTGCCAAGTGTCGCGGGCCAGTTTAGAGTTGGCGGCGTGAAGGTCGATATCAGGAAGCCGGAAGTTACGAAACCAGCAAACAGTACGGCCGGCACTGCAAATCAACCGGCAGCTACCAATGGCAACACTGGCAGCAGCTCCAGGGCGACAGGCGAAGGTCCTTCGGCGCAGGAAGTCAACGCCTTCAAAGAGGACGCCAGGATATACAAGGAAGGTATTCTCAGACTGTCGAACATGCAGGACGACATGGGGAAGGATTGGTCGCCAATCTACAACGCCGATTTCATTCGGCCGGGTCTGGAGCAGGGCGCGGCGCTGGCAGCCATAGTTCGGCAAAAATATCCGAACATCGAGAATCCATCCTGGGCCTCTAATTTCGAAGACAAGGTCGGCACCTGGCGGCATTTGGCGGAAGACCGCGAGACGATCGTGAAGGCTTATCTCAGCGAGAAAGTTGGGGTGGCGGTCAAGTTGCGGGCGAAGCAACTGGATAAAGACAGAGCAAACCTGTCGACTCACGCGGGGTTTTCATTGCCCGCCGATTTCGATGATCGCGAAAAAGCACACGCAGCGGTCGCGAAAGAGTTTAGTCCGACCCTGGCGTTGGTCGGGAGGACGATGCCGGACACTTCAGTTTTCGCCGCTTACGATACGGCGCTCGACACACTGGTGGCCGAAGCTCGGAAACGCGCGGGCGAGTGGGGTTGGGGTGCAACGAGCCACGATCCGACGATCGAAGCTAGAGTGCGCTCGTGGCTGCCCAAGCTTGATCCTAAAGCTCAGGTGATAAGTATGGGTTTGACCGACGCCACCTGGCAGGTAAACAAGAACAGCCTGGGCATCCCTGAGGGCCGCTACCGGCGCGGACTTGTCATGTACCGCAAACCTGGCGTGGAGCCCTGTGTCGTGGCTAAGTTCTCTTTCGAGCAGACCTACATGGGTGGCGGACAATACAATGCCATGTCCAACACCAGCGGCTTTACTTACCTGGTGCGCTTGCAAACTTGTAAGTAACCCATTGCGATCAGCGGCAGTGCAACACGCGACGAGAGTCATCTCGCCGCGTGTTTCGCCGTGCGGATTCAACTCGTAAAAATTTCTGAAATTTTTCACACTGGGCGGCGGTAAGTACAACGACATGGCGGTTACCAGCGGCATGACTCACGCGCTGCGTTTGCAAAATTGCAAGTAGACGCGTCCACTCAACGAGAAACACGCGGCGAGGCACGCCCTTCGTCGCGTGTTTTGATTTGCCGGCCGCTGGAAACTACTTTGACAGGATTAACACGATTCACAAGATAGGAGTTTGGGGGAAAGGAAACGGTCCTCAGTTTGAGCTGACCCGTAAATCTTGTACATCTTGTAAATCCTGTCGGCAATCCCTTCAGCTCACTCCACCCAATCGGCGATGAAGACGTTTGTGTCGCCGCGGTTCTTCGCGTTGCGGTTGGAGGCGAAGACGAGTTTCTTCCCGTCGGGCGAAAACATGGGAAAGCCATCAAAGGTTTCGTTGTCGGTGATGCGCTCAAGTCCGCTGCCGTCAACATTGATTTTGTAGATGTCGAAATTGCGGCCCTTGGGATCGTCCATGTTTGAAGCAAAGATTATGCGTTTGCCGTCCGGAAAGAAATAGGGCGCAAAGTTGGCTTTGCCGTTGCTGGTGACCTGGCGTTTGTTTGAGCCGTCCGCATTCATGACCCAGATGTCCAGCGTGGTCGGACGAATTAAGTTCTGCTTCAACAGCGCCAGGTAGTCAGCCTTGTCCTTCTCTGTTTTCGGATGATGGGCGCGATAGACGATTTGCTTGCCGTCATACGACCAGAAAGGACCGCCATCATAACCAAGTTCCGTCGTCAGCCGGCGCACGCGTTTGCCGTTTCCATCCATGGTGTAGATGTCGAGATCACCGTCACGCATCGAGGTGAAGGCCAGCTTGCCGGTGCGTGAGATGGTGGTTTCTGCATCGTAGCCCGGCGTTTTGGTTAACTGTTTGATATCCGATCCATCCACACGGGCAGTGAAAATATCAAACGACGGATAGACCGCCCAGACGTATCCCTTCGAGAAGTCAGGCTTCGGCGGACACTCCTTCGCCGCAAAGTGCGTCGAGGAATAGAGCACGCGCTTTCCACTCGAAATAAAGTAGGCGCAAGTTGTCCGACCGGCATTGGTGATTTGCCGCACGTTAGAGCCGTCGACATTCATCGTGTAGATCTGGTCGCATTCGCCGCCGTCACGCGTGGATTGAAAGATTAACTGCTTGCCGTCGGCAGAAAAGTAAGCTTCGGCATTCTCGCCGCCGAAAGTTAATTGCTTGATATTGGCGAGATGTCGTTCGTTGGGCGATGTTGGAGAATTGTCGACGGGATTAAGCGCAGACGGCGTGCGAGACCATCCCCAGAGGGAGAAGAAGATTATTGGCGTTAGCAATCCGAGAATTAGTTTCATAATTTTTGTATCGAATGTTCCTGGTGGAGCGGGTGCTGAAACCAAACGCGATCCACGAAATCACACGAAGCAGCACGAAAGGTTTTCATAATTCGAGTTACTTCGTGTGATTTAGTGGATCGCTTTAATCCTTTTCCTGCCGCCAGTAGTCAACTAACCTATTGAGCCACGCGCAAGGCTTTCGCGATCAGCTCCGCCTGCTCGGCCTGGTGGATCGAATAAGACCCGG
Source organism: Pyrinomonadaceae bacterium (assembly GCA_031392315.1). Classification (GTDB taxonomy): domain Bacteria; phylum Acidobacteriota; class Blastocatellia; order Pyrinomonadales; family Pyrinomonadaceae; genus PSRF01. Next base: position 3,203 of record JANMVC010000360.1, read on the forward strand.
TGGCTGGACTCGCCGAGGCACTGCGGCCAACGTAAATCGGACGCTCGATCGTCGGCACGAAGTTCACCAGGCGCGGCTCGACAAACGTCCAGCCGCCCATGTTCTTCGGTTCCTCCTGAGCCCACACCAGCTCCGTCGCCGCCGGATATCTTTCCAGAATCTCGCGCAGACGCCTTTGCGGGAACGGATAAAACTGTTCCAGCCGGACCACCGCGACGCGATCCGCATCGGCCTTGCCCGACTCGCGCAGTTCTTTGCGGGCAGCAACTAGATCGTAGTAGACCTTGCCGCTGCAAAGAACAACCCGGCTGACCGCGTCTGCGCTGTTTACATCCGCATCATCAATGACCGCTTGAAATCCGCCCTTGGTAAGCTCGTCAAGCGACGACGCAGCCGCCGGCAGCCGCAACAAACTCTTCGGAGTGATCACAATCAGCGGCCGTTCCATTCCCGGCCTCACCTGCCGGCGCAGGAGATGAAAATACTGACCCGGCGTGGTCGGGTAACAAACCTGCAAATTGTCTTCGGCGCAGAGCTGGAGGAAACGTTCCAGCCGCGCGCTCGAATGTTCCGGTCCCTGGCCTTCATAACCGTGCGGCAAAAGCATTGTCAGCCGCGACGTCTGTTTCCATTTATCTTCCGACGCGGCGATGTATTGATCGATGATTGTCTGCGCGCCATTTACGAAGTCGCCAAACTGCGCTTCCCAAAGTACGAGCGCTTCGCGAGCCACGACCGTGTAGCCATACTCGAAACCGAGCACGCCCTCTTCCGATAGCGAACTATCAAAAACTTCGAAACGCGCTTCGGGTTTCACTTCAGAACGTAACTCAGAAAGCGGGGTCCACGATTTTCCCGTCTGCGTGTCGTAGAGAACGGCGTGACGCTGGCTGAAAGTGCCGCGACCCGAATCCTGTCCGCTCAAGCGCACGCGCGAGCCCTCGACGACCAGCGATCCAAACGCGATTGCTTCGGCAAAGGCCCAGTCGATTGGCAATTCGCCGGTGCCCATCTTGGCGCGGCGCGCGAGTTGACCCACCATCTTGGGATTCACATGAAAATCCTGGGGGACGAGCGCGATCTTCTCGGCGATGGACTTGACGAGATCGGCGCTGACCGCAGTTTCCACAACTGCTGAACAGTCCAGTTCTTCAATCTGCGCGATCTTCACCACCGGATCCTTTTTGGAAACGACTGCTTTCGCGCGCGCCTGTGCGTCTTCATAACGCCGCACGCGTTCCGCGATCAGTTCGTTA
>JANMVC010000402.1:0-1506 GCA_031392315.1 Pyrinomonadaceae bacterium
GTCGAACTTTTGCTTGTTTACGCTGGTTAAGTGGACGGTATCTGGTAACGACCTATTCGCGAAAACGCCAAATCGGCAATCGGCAATTGGCAATCGGCAATGTATTATTAGCTCATCATGCCCCCAACCGAACGTCTCTACTATCAGGACTCTCATCTGATTGAATTCGAAGCGCGCGTCATCGAAAACACCGAGCGCGTGAGCGGATGGACCGCGGTTACACTCGATCGCACGGCGTTTTATCCGACCGGCGGTGGCCAACCCAGCGACACGGGCACGCTCAACGGCTTACGTGTGGTCGAGTGTATCGATGATGCGGAAGACTGCGTCTTGCACGTGATCCAAGGACGTGCGCCGGACGTAGGCACAGTCGTCAAAGGCAGAATTGACTGGTTACGTAGATTAGATCATCTGCAGCAGCACACGGGCCAGCATATTCTCTCGCAGTCGTTCGTCAAACTCTCTAACGCACCGACTCGCAGCTTCCGTGTGCTGGACGACTCTTGCGAGATAGATGTGGACCTGGAGAATCCGACTGCCGAGACTATCGAGCGGGCGGTGGAACTTGCCAATAATGTAATTTGGGAAAATCGGGTGATTACCATCAAGCATGTAACCTCGGAGGAAGCCTCCGCATTACCACTGCGCAAAGAGCCGGCGCGCGAAGGTGATCTAAGGTTGATCGAGATCGAGGGCTTCGATCTCACTCCCTGCGGCGGGACGCATGCTTATCAGACCGGCGAGGTAGGGATGATTGCCGTGCGTTCCTGGGAACGCGCCAAGGGTTTGACGCGCATTGAGTTTGTTGCCGGTATGCGGGCACTCGCAGACTACCGCCGGTCGAATAAAAGCGCGCGGGCCATTGCTGGATTGTTTAGTGCGGGGCGAGATGACACGCCGGATCTGGCGGCACGCATGTTAGATGAGAACAAACATTTGCATCGCCGTGTGCGCCACCTGGAAGAGATTGCCGCTCGGGTTGAAGCCGAAGAGCTACTTGCCCGAGCCACGACACATGACAACGTGCGAATCGTTAATGAGATTTTTGACGACCGCGACGCGGAATCGTTGAAACAACTGGCGCTAAGTTTGATTAGTCACCCGGCGACAATCGCCTTACTCGGCTCGCGTGACAAAGATGCTGCGCGTCTGGTCTTCGCTCGATCTGTCGACGCACCAGGCGACATGAACGCGCTAATGCGCGACGCCTGTGCCATGCTTGATGGGCGTGGTGGTGGCAAACCCGATCTGGCTCAAGGTGGCGGGAAGAATATTCAGCGGCTGAATGAAGCGATTGATGTGGCAGCGAAGAGCTTCAACTAAGAGCCAACCAATTGATTTGCGGATACCGAGAGCCCGCGTTTACTTGGCGGAATGGAAACTTGAATCTCGAAACTTGAAACTGCGTCAACTTCCGGGTCGGACTCGGAACTTGAAACTCGAAACTCGAAACTGTATTCTTTCGCGCGTGGGGCAGTAGCTCAGTTGGCAGAGCGCCGCGTTCGC
>JANMVC010000543.1:0-7636 GCA_031392315.1 Pyrinomonadaceae bacterium
CGGTGCGCACCGACCTGACGAAGAAGGTCGCGATCGTCTATTCCGAGACGTCCGGACGCGTAAAGATTTGGAGGTATGACAGCAATGCCAATGCGTATGCCGAATAATCGGCCCTCCCAAAAAGACTCGCGAGCCGACTCCGGATTTTCGTTGCTGGAGTTGGTAATAGCCTCGACAATCCTGACCGTCGGGCTCCTCGCCGTGGCGTCATCAATTGGTTATGCGATGGTGGCGAGCAATCACGGACGCGCGGTAACGAACACGAAACTGCTGGTGGTTTCGATCCTTGAGCAGATGGAAACCCTGCGCAACACCGGCAACTTAACCTTCGGCCAACTCTCCAACGTGGGCCAGGTCGACAACACTGGCGCTACCCGAGGCTTCCCTGGCTTTCTAAACGGATTCCAACAAATTTCCACCAATCCCGGACCGGACGGCATCTTCGGCACGTCAGACGATCTAATCGACGCCGGCGCCGATCGTCTCTTCGGCACATCTGACGATTTCATAAATCCAAACTTCGCCGTGGTCGGCTACACCCGCGAGATTCAAATCACCTCGCTCAGCCCGTCGTTAAAGAAAGTTACGGTAACAATCAGCTATCCAGTTAATGGATCCATGAAACAACTGGTGGCGGCTTGCTACCTGAACGACAACTCACGCAGCAGCTTTATCCCCTAACCCCTGACTACTCACCCGAGACGGAGGCAACTCATCTTGAGCCAACCAAATTTCAAAAATAGCGAACGCGGATTTTCAGTCGTCGAAATGATCGTGGCCCTGGCGGTGATGGCTGTCATTGGCGGCGCCATCTTCGCCCTGATGCGCGATTCAATAAAGGCAGGCACAGCGAGCATGGAAATGAACGACGGTCAGCAGAGTTCGCGCACGGCGCAGGAATACATCAATCGCGATCTAATGAACGCGGGCGATGGCCTTAACAGCATCAACAACATCCGCGTGCCGCAAAACTTTGTCACGAATTTTCTCGCGCGCAATCCAGTGGCTGATCCAGCAACCCCTGGTTTTATCAATCTGGCGCTCATCACTTCGGACAACGATGTTCCGACGAACACGCTTGTGGCGGGAGCGGCGACGGTCGATACCGTTCGGTCCACACCCGTCCTAACGGATCGAATCACAATCCTGCAAACGGACCAGTCGTTTGTCCCAATCACACTCAACGCCAGTAGTATCATCCCAGCCACCGGCGTGGTAACTATCTCGCCTTCGGACATCGATCGGTTCGCTCCCGGCGAGATCTATTTCCTTACCTCGTCCTCCGGCAGCATCTTTGCAACCGTGACCGGACGTTTGGGCCTGGGCACACTCACACCCGCACTGATTTTCGCCGGGGATGCACTTGGTCTTAACACAGTCGGAGCGGGCGGGCCGTTGGACTTCGTTTCCGGCGGCGCCACGATGCCAGTCTCCCTCTCCCGTATGAAAATGATCCACTACTACGTCAACTCAAATGGATTGTTGATGCGGCGTGTCTTCGGAGTCAGGAACGCGCCCTTCAACGAAAGCATGATCGCGGAGCACGTGGTGAGCTTGCAGTTTCGCTACTTCCTCAACATGAGGGATGCAAACGGTAACGTCCTCCAGCCGCTGGACCGATTGACCACTTCGCAGCAGCAGGTGGAAACACGCCAGGTGGAAACGACCCTGACGGTGGAAACCGCGCACAAACTACAGAATGGTCAGCGCCAACAGATGACGATGACCACCAGCACCAGCGTTCGCAACATGCAATTCCGTCAAAGCTTGCAACCCACTTCAGGTGGCTGATTTTTTGGCCCCAGCTTTTCTAAGGAGTCTTCATGTTCCTCAAAACCCCAACATTCAAACCTGAGTTTCGCGCTTCCCGGTCGGCTGAACGCGGCGCGGCGCTGGTTGCTTCCGTGCTCATCCTCGGCATGTTGAGCGCCGTGGCCCTGACGGTCCTGGCAGTTGTCACCAAGGAATCGCAGATCGCCGGGAGTGATTTGAAGAAAACGCAAACGTTTTACGCCGCTGCCGCCGGTATTGAAAAAATGACCACCGACTTCAGCACGCTGTTTCAAACCACTTCTCGCCCTAGCGCGTCGCAGCTGCTACGCATCCAAAATTCTCCGCCGGCGGAGCTGCTAACCGAAGGCTACGCGATGAGCCAACTCATCGGCCTTGATAACACCACCCTGGCAACCATGCGCCGCACCCAAAGTCTCAGCGGTGATTCATATCCGCGCGTCACAATCCCCGGCGGGCCGTTCAACGGTCTCTCCGCCAGCGTGGCGCCCTACGTTTTGAACAGCATGGCGACCGGCGTTGACGGCACCGAAGTGGCGCTGACTCGCCAAATGAACAACTACCTGATTCCGATTTTCCAGTTTGGCATGTTCAGCAACGAAGACATCGAGCTACATCCCGGCCCGCCCTTCGCCTTCAATGGCCGCGTTCACGCCAACGGAAATATTTATGTGAATGGCGATGTGAGCTTTCTGACCAAAGTCACCACCGCTAACGAACTGATTTATGACGTCGTACGAAATGGAGTTCCCCGCACAGGTGCGAATGTCTCGATGCGAGTGGGCGCCGTGCGCGTCAGGTTAACCATGGGGAGCATGTTCAATGGTCCAAATCGTCCGGGAGCGGTGAGCGGGCAGCGTGGCTATTTTCCGACTTCTCCGAATGGACTCATTAACAGCGCCTGGGATTCAACGTCAGTGGCTCCAGCGACCACAGGCGTCAGCAATCAGTTTGGCGGTCAACTGCAAACGCGCTCAACGGGTGCTGCTGCCCTGCTCTTGCCGCTCCAACTCAACGGCAATTCCATCTGGGAAATAATCAAACGCCGTACGCCGGCCGACCCTCAGGTGGTGTGGGACTCGCGCTACCACTCGAAAGCACAGATTCGAATTCTGATTGACGACGAAAACCCAGCGAGCCCGGACGCCTCGGGTATTCCCGCAGGCCAGGGCGTCGCGCTATCACAGTTTGACCCAACGCCGTTACCAAATTCCCCTGCGTCCGCAAATGGCGGCCGCGCGCTATGGCGAATCCGAGATGACGGAACGTACCTGGACACTGCCGCCACCTGCGTCCGCCAGGACCAGGGAGGTTCACCCGGCCAGGCGTTAACGGCTCGCGGCGTCAAAGCCGCGTCGCAAGCGATCAGTCTCAATGGCACCGCCACAATCATTCCGTCAGGCGCAGGTCTCTCCGGACGCATAATGATTCAGATCGTCGATGGCGTGGGCAATACCTACGACGTAACGCGCCAGATTCTCAGCATGGGCGTAACGGTCGGTGAACCTAATTCGATCGTCGCCTTGCAGAGGCCTCTGTGGGCCGCGTTCACCCAAGGCAGCCGCGATGCAACCAACACGCGCAACACGGCGCCCGATGGCACCAGCTATTACAACAACCTGACCGACATTGTCACCAAAACCTACATCGCGGCCGATGGCGAAGTTCAAACCTCGCCGGGCCCGGCGCAGAATGCCTTGTATGGCTATCTAACTGGTCTCGTCGACGATACTGCCGGTCAGCCGCAAAGAGCCGACATCCCGCCGACGATGGCGGTGCAGAATTGGGGCACGCCAAACTGGGCCAGCCGGAAGGAATGGAATACCATCGTCCCCATTAACGTCTACAACGTTCGCGAAGGATGCATCAACGGAGTCAACTGCGACGAAGTTTACGAACGCGGAATTACAAGCGTTGTCGAGCTCAACATGAGGAACCTGGCCCGCTGGCTGGATGGCGTCTATGACACGAACCTGCTGGCCGGCACCAGCGCGGTCAGCACTAACATCGCCAACCCCGGCGGATTCACCGTCTACGTTTCAGATCGCCGAGGCGACAAAGTGAAGCCGACAAGAAATCTGGCCGGCGTCATCGTTAACAGCACCAACGGCCTCGTAGACAATGAAGACATCTATGGCCCAAATGGCACGCGCGATCCGGGAGAGGACGTGCAGGCCAACGGCACGTTGGAGAAAGACATCACCGAGCTGCCGGATCCGTCACGGCTGACGGGTAATTTTGGGAACGACCGAACCAAGCGCGCGCTGGCCGTGGCTGCCTGGACCAATCCCAGCGGTTACTTCCGTCGTTCCGTGCGTTTAGTCAATGCCGAGGACCTTCTGTTAAGCGGCGCGGCGGGCAAGCTGTCGCCCACCCAGGGCATCTCGGTATCGGCCGAGAACATGGTCTACACCTGGGGAAACTACAACACGACGGGCATCAATGCTGCTCCGCCCGTCGGCGTTTCTTCGCTCGCGGATCCAGCCGGGCCTTACCGTTACCTTGGCGACCAGGTGCCGGCATCAATCGTTTGCGATGCGCTTTTTCCTCTGTCCAAAACCTGGGCAGACAGCGCTGGGGCAATGTACCCAGGATTGCTCGATCGGCGCGTCGCCGATCAAAACCTGCCCGCTGTTACCGCTGAGACTTCGGTCCGGGTGGGACTCATTGCCGGCAACAATCTCAGCGCGCTGGCCGGTTTTCCCGATGCCGGCAACGCAGCCGCCGGCGAATCGCGCCTTAACGGTGGCATGCACAACTTCCCACGCTTTCTGGAAGATTGGAATGCCCGCTGGAATTTCATCGGCTCCTTGATTCCGCTTTATCATTCTTCGCAGGCGATGGGCCAGTACAATTCAAATTCGACTATCTACAGCCCTCCAATCAGAAACTGGGCCTTCGATTCATCGTTTTTGGATCCAAACAGACTGCCGCCTTCTACGCCGCAGTTTCAATACATTCAACCGACGGCATTCCGACAGATTCTGTAATCAGTCGCTTTCCACCCCCAACTAACTGGAACAGGTAAAAACTCATGGCTCGAATTGACGATATCCTGAAACAAATGACGGAGCGCGGCGCCTCCGACCTCCACGTGGCCAGCGGCTCTCCGCCATATTTTCGAATTCACGGCGAGATGGTGAGGCTCAACTATAAAGAACTCACGCCTGAGGTGTGCAAGGCGCTTATTTTTGAAGTGCTGCCGCAAAAACAGCGCGACACTTTTCTTGAGACCGGCGATCTTGATTGCAGTTATGCCTTGGAAGGTTTCGGACGCTTTCGCGTCAACGTCTTCAACCAGCGCAAGGGCGTCGGCGCGGTGTTTCGCCGCATCCCCGAAGACATTCAGACGATCGAACAGTTGGGCTTACCCGAAAATCTCCACAATCTCTTGAACGTTTCCGAAGGACTGATCCTGGTTACCGGGCCAACCGGCTCCGGTAAGAGTACGACGCTGGCTTCTTTGATCCACCACATAAACGCGAACCAACGAGCGCACATCATTACCATCGAGGACCCGATCGAGTTTGTGCACCACAATGAGAAGTCGCTGATCAATCAGAGAGAAGTCATGAGCCACACGCAGTCGTTTCACCAGGCGCTCCGAGCCGCGCTGCGCGAAGATCCAGACGTGATTCTGGTGGGCGAAATGCGCGACCTCGAGACAATTTCGCTGGCGATAACTGCCGCCGAAACGGGACACCTGGTTTTCGCAACGCTGCACACTAACAGCGCCACGAAGACAGTTGACCGAATCATCGATGCGTTTCCAGAAAATCAGCAGGCGCAGATTCGCGTTATGCTTTCGGAGAGTTTGCGCGGGATCGTGGCGCAGTCGCTGATTCCCCGTATTGACGGCAAGGGCCGCGCGGCGGTGGTCGAAGTTCTGGTCAATATTCCGGCCGTGGCTAATCTCATTCGCGAAGGCAAGACTTTCCAAATCCATTCGTCAATGCAAACTGGCCAGGCGCACGGCATGATTACTTTTGAGACTGCTATCAACGACCTGATCCGCAAGGGTGTGGTGTCTCGTGAAGAAGGAAACAGCTTCCTCATCCGGCGCAGCGTCGGAAAGCAGTCCAACAGCCCACACCGCGCGGCGTAATCGACGAAGACGCAATTGCCGCCTTCAGGCGGCTAGCCCGCAGGGCCGTTAGGCCAGCCGTTTTACGGCTGGTTTGCACGTCAAACAACAAATTCGAGGCCGCTTCAGCGGCCTTCCCCGTCACACTCCGCTAAACGGCTCGTCGCCACCTGGGGATAGCGTCCCGCATTTCTGGAAGTCCTTGATTTTTCGCCCCTATTTCCGGAAAACGACCCGCATCGAACCTTTTCTTAAAGAGTAGAGCCGGTAAGGCTCGTGAAGACTCAGGAGGACCACCCTTGAAGAAAACGCTACTCATGCTCGCCGCGATTGCCCTTTTCGGACTGCCGACCACGGCCCTCGCTGACACCATTACATTCCGCGCTCCGGCAACAGCACCCAACGCCGGCAGCGGTGGCCCAAACCAGGTCGACCTCGATCATCACCGGGCTTACACCTGGCGAATCGACAATGTGAACCTCGCCGGCAGACAGGTCACCGGCGCCACTCTGACCTTCAGCAACATCAGCAACTGGGATCGCAACGCCAACATGCTCTTCATCCACCTGCTCGACACGGCCAAAAGCGCCGGCATCACTTCCTTTGCCGACGCCTCCGGAGTTCCGGTGCCGATCGAGCAAATCATCGACAACTTTTCCGGGTCGCTTTACAACAGCAACCCGCTCGTGAGTCCCGGAACCGGAAACACGTTTCTGACGATGCAGAGTTTCACTACAACGCCGACGACGTTTGTCTATAACTTTACTGCCGCCCAACTTCAGGCGCTTAACTCCTACATCGCAAACGGAAACAACATCGCCTTCGGTTTTGATCCCGATTGCCACTTCTGGAACAACGGCATCACGTTTACCATGACCACCAGCGACCCTGTGCCGGAGCCCATGACTTTGGCTCTGCTCGGCACTGGCTTGGGCGGGCTTTATCTCAAACGCCGCCGCCGCAAGCAGACGGGTCTGGAAACCTAAGAATCTACCAGCATTCAAATCAGCAAAGGCGCGAATGGTTCACTACCATCCGCGCCTTTCTGTCGTGTAGCGAAGGAACGCCGAAGGCGTTCAGCGTTTCAAAGCGATTCTTAACGGGTGCATTCCAGACCTACCCACCATCTGAAACCCGCCTGCCGCTCGCTAACCCGCTCAACTGTTGTACAATTCCCGCGTTGCCGCTAGTGTCCCTAAACTGATGCCAGACATTCTCCTCGTTGAAGACAAAGACAGCCTACGCCGCGTGCTCCGACTAACTCTCGAAGCTGCCGGCTACAGCGTCACCGAAGCGGCCGATGCCCGCGCTGCCCTCAATGAAATCGCCACCGCGCCACACAAGTTAGTACTCACCGATCTCCGCATGCCCAACGGCTCAGGCCTTGATGTGCTGCGCGCCGCGCGCGCCGCGGACGGCAGCATGCCCGTAATCGTGATGACTGCATTTGGGTCCATCGATGAAGCTGTCCAGGCGATGAAAGATGGCGCCCATGATTTCCTGCAGAAGCCGGTAGACTCAAATCACCTGCTGCTGATCGTCGAACGCGCGCTGGAACAGGCCCGACTGCGGACTGAAAACATTCTCCTGCGCGAAGAATGGTCGCGCCGCTATGGCTTCCCGCGGATCATCGGCGAGTCAGAAGCCATCAAGCGCGCCGTCGCCGAGATTCAGCGCGTAGCGCAAACGGAGGCCACGGTTCTGTTGCTCGGTGAATCCGGCACCGGTAAAGAACTGTTTGCGCGAGCCGTGCATCATTTA
>JANMVC010000242.1:0-2721 GCA_031392315.1 Pyrinomonadaceae bacterium
GCGGGAATGGAAACGGCAAAGTTAAGTCCGGAATAATTCGGCCCATAAGAGCTGCCGGAGAAATATGTTTCGACCACTCCCTGCATGCGGCGCTGAGAATCAACGCGAACAGTTTGCGTGCCTTCATCAGCGGCCATCACAGCCGCGCTGTCGTCAGCGACCGGAGCTTCGGATCCGAGGACCGCTTGGAGGTCCGCATTCTCGCCCTCTTGCGCCTGGAAAATCGAGCGGCGCGTGTGCGTCGAACGCAAGCTCCATTTCACGTCGTCGCGGTCTTTACGTTGTTCCGGCAAAGTCTTACCGGCGCCCACGGGCTCGAGATTAAAACGATAACTGAGCTCCTGAGAAGCGCGAACTTCAATCGCGGAGAAGACCACTTCGTTGAAACCTGTGGCGATTGCTCGCAGGCCGTAACGGCCCGGCGAGATTCGGGTGGTGAAGCGTCCGGCAGCGTCGCTGCGAGTCTGCTTAAGAATCTTGCTGGCCCCGTCGCGCAGCAACGAAATAACGGCGCCGGCCACCGGATTCCCTTTGTTGTCGATCACCGCGCCGGTGATCGTCGCCAGGTTTCCTTTACCTGCGTTGGGAGTTGCGGCAGAGACAGGGAGAAAGGTTCCGGCAGAAATCGCCAGCAGAAAGAGGCCTAGTGTTCTTTTCATCGACGCAACCTCACTGCGCTTCGCGATGAAACCGGAAACGCTGGAAATCAAAAATGATTGTGGTCTGCGCAATTGGGGATGTGCCTGCTAAAAATCCGTGCCCGCTCGAAACGCTTCAAGTTTCGGAATCGGGGCAAAAAGTTCAGGCCAAGGAGACTTACCGGAACCGCTGGATATTGTGCATTTTCCGCCCAAATCAAGGCCCTGTCAAGCAACTCCACGCAGTGGCAGAGAAGCTTGAGCTTTTGGAAGCAGGGCGACAAACTGAAGTTTGTCGGACATTACAGCAGCCTCGAGGTTGGCCTTCGGAAGCTCGCGGTTGCAGCTCCTGAGCTCCATCGTTGGACCAATTTCCCTCGTCGTTCGAGCACTTGAGCTCCATCGTTGCACCAATTTCCCTCATCGTTCGAGCACTTGAGCTCCATCGTTGCGCCATTTTCCCTCATCGTTCGAGCTCCTGAGCTCCATCGTTCCACCTCGGAACCTCATCTTTGACCCTTTGAGCCGCAAATTTGCGGCTATTTGCGTCTTCACTTTGCGCTCTTTGCGGTTTTTGTTGGGGTTTTTACCGCAAGGGCAGCCAGGATAGCCGCAAGGTTACGAAAACTCAGAACGCGTCGTTCTGCGACTTTTCCTCCGTTTTGTCCCAAGTTTTCCGCATGCTAGGATTCGGAGCTGTTCCATGTTCTAGCCAGGCTCTTTAGCGGTGCAATAAATGACTGACCAGGTTCGTTCAACTCGCCTCCCCAACGGCATCACGATTCTCTCCGAGCACATGCCGGATCTTCGTTCCGTAACCACCGGCATCTGGGTGCGCCGCGGCTCGCGTCACGAAGCCTCCGAACTCAACGGCGTCTGCCATTTCATCGAGCACGCAGTTTTCAAAGGAACCAGACGCCGCACGGCCCGCGACATCGCCGTTGAATCTGATCGTCTGGGGGGTAACCTGGATGCGTTTACTACGCATGAGATGACCGGGTTCGCGGTAAAGGTTGCGGACAGAAGTTTGCCGGAGGCGTTTGACTTGCTGGCCGACATGCTCGCCAACCCGCGTTTCGATCAGGTCGACTTGGATCGCGAGCAAAAAGTAATTCTCGAAGAGATGAAGATGGTCGAGGACACGCCCGACGAACTGCTGGGCGAACTCTTCAACGCCGCTTACTTCCCCGATCAAGCTCTCGGCCGTCCCATTGAGGGCACGCGAGAAACAGTTTCTTCGTTTGACCGCGAGGTCATCGCCGGATTCCACGCCCGCGAGTTTGCCCCGTCGAATCTGGTGGTGGCGGCGGCGGGCAACGTCGAACACGATCGCCTGTTGGAAATGGTGAGCCGCGCCTTTGCAAGCTCCTCGGAAAGCGCGGCGGGCGGTTCAACTCCGATCGCCGGAACGAATGGCGACCCTTCGCCAACGCCAATCCCAGCCTCGCCGATTCTCATCGAACAGAAAAAGGAACTCGAGCAGGCCCATCTCGTCATCGCCGCGCCCTGGCCCGACGCCCGCAGCAACGATCGTTATGCCGCCAGCTTACTGGCCTCGGTGGTCGGCGGCGGCACATCGAGCCGGCTCTGGCAAACGATTCGCGAAGAACGCGGCCTGGCATATTCTGTCGGCGCCGGTGGCAACACGTTTTCTGACGTGGGCGTGTTCACGATCTATGCGGGCACGTCTCCGGAACACGTGGATGAGGTCTTTGATCTCTCTATGGAAGAGTTGCGGCGAATCGTGAACGAGACAGTGCCGGAAGAGGAGTTGCAGTTAGCTAAGGACCAGGCGATATCTTCAATCCTCCTGGGACTTGAATCCTCCAGCGTCCGTGCGGGCGCACTCGCGCGACAAGAAATTATCCACGGCCGCTACCTGCCACCAGCGGAAATTGTGAAACAACTCGAAGCAGTCACCCCTGACGACTTGCAACGCCTCGCGCGCGAGTCGTTTACCACCAACGCACTCGCGGTGGGCGCCCTGGGAAACCTCAACGGCTTCCGAGTGGATCGATCCCGGCTCAGGATCTGAAGTGCGGGAAACTCGCAAAGTAACTCCGACTTTTTTGGCGAAGAAAAA
>JANMVC010000619.1:0-1661 GCA_031392315.1 Pyrinomonadaceae bacterium
GCGGGAGAGTAAGCCGTTCCATAAGTCGCGCAGGTAGTAACGCGTGTGATGAATTTTCAGGAGGAGAATTCCACCTGGCCGAAGCACCCGCCCGATTTCATCTAGCGCGCCGCCGTTGTTCATGTAGGGCAGCGCCAGACCACAGTTGACGACGTCAAAGCTGGCCGAAGCAAACGGCAGCGTCTCGCCCTTGGCGAAAACAAATTTGACCCGGTCAGACAGTCCGCATTCCCTGTAAAAGTCCTGCCCCATGCGACAAGCTTGATGTGTCGGATCGATTCCCACACCGAATGCGCCCTTGAACGCCACGAATGGGTAGAGCATCTGGCCCACTCCGCAGCCAACGTCGAGTACTCGATCGACTCTGAGATCAGCAACCGTCTCCAGAAATGGTTGAAAACTTCCCGGCCTGCTGATGTTGTCGATCAGGTTCTGTTTTGCAGACTGAAGATACGAGTCAGGTTCCGCTATTTCTTTTCGCAACAATGAGTGCACCCCGGGTTTTCTCCAGCTTTGTGGTTTGGATTCAAAGTCAGTCAGGACTCAGGGACGGCTTGCACAATCGCGAAGTTACTCTTTCTTTTCAGCAACAGGAGGAGCGTCTCTTTGAAACCCCGCATCGCCAACCTTCCCGCCGGCAGCGCGCAAAAAACTATTAACGAGCAACCGACCGTGAGCCCCAGCGCAATGCTCAATCGTGGGATGAGCGGTGTCACGGAGTTCAACCACGGGCGGCAAGAGAATAGGAGGGCCAGGGAACAGAGGCACGCAGCCGCCGACGGAGCGATGGTCCGGTAGAAATCGCTCGCACGGATCGGTCCCCGCCGCCCTACGTACCAGAACAACAACGGCGTGGCGATGCAGAGATCAGCAATTGCATAAGACGCCGCGACGCCCGTCGCACCCCAGGGCAAGCCGGCGACAATTGAAACTACTGCAATGGCGCCCCCGATCAGTCCCCAGTGAAACAACTCGCGCGAGCGACCCTGCGTGGCAAAAAGCCAGGTGCAAGTCCTGGTGACGGGTTGGATAAGAGCGGCAATACCCAGCAGCATGAATATCTTCCCGGTCTCAGTCCACTTTGGACCGAGCAGGAGCAGCACCATCCAATCGGAAGTTGCGATCATCAGCACGCTTAACGGCATGGTGACCATCACAATCTTTTCCAGAATGCCAAGATAGGCGGCACGGTAACGCTCGGGAGAATCAGCCAGCCGGCTCAGGGCGGGAACGGCCACGGCCGCTAGCGGTGCGTTGATTTGCTGCATCGGCAACAGCAACATTTGATACGCGCGTGAGTAGACGCCCAACTGATGAGCGCCCCAGAATTTTCCGATCAACAAGTTGTCCAGGTTCCGCGAAAAAAACGTCATGATGTTATAGCCAGTTAGGTTTCCGCCATATAACAGTATCGAGCGAAGACCCAGTCCGCGTCCGGGCAATCCCGGCCGCCACTTGCAAACACTCCAGACGCCGATGACGGTCACTACTGTCATCACCAATTGATTGAGTACCAGCGCCCAATAACCTGCGCCATACCATGCGGCAACGATCGCCGCCAGGATGCCGATTAGAAGTCCCGTAGTTTCCACAACTACTAATGCCGTAAAGCGCATCTGTCTGGAAAGGATAGCCTCATGCTGAATACCAAAGCCAGTAAT
>JANMVC010000673.1:0-6190 GCA_031392315.1 Pyrinomonadaceae bacterium
TGTAACAGACGCTCCATTAGTTTTTCGTGAGCCGGGAGCGAGTCGCCAGTCAATTCTGCAACCATATTTAGAAAAGCCGGCTGTGGGAAAGTGTCCACCGGTTCAGTCTCATAGATTTCCGACAGGCGCGTGACTTGAAAACCAGCCGCTAACATCCCTCGGATTCCGAGCAACAGATTGCCGGCGCGATCACCAAGATTGGATCCGAGACCGATGTAGGCGTTTCGCATAGAGCAGAGGTCAGAAGTCAGTGATCAGAAGCCAGAAGTTCAGAAGTCAGAAGTTCAGAAGTCAGTTTAATCTTGGGGATGAGTATAGAATGAAAGTCAGCGAGCGAAGAAACTGCTGTAGCACTTTTGACTTTTGACTTCTGACATCTGACCACTGACTTCTGACTTCTGACATATGGCCCAACTCTCCACACTCATCTGGCTCAAGTGGACGCTCTTTCGGAACTCCATGCGTTCTTCCAAGGCGGTGGTGAGCCGGATTGCCACCGTGCTGGGTATTTTGGCAGCGTTGGCTTTGGCCCTGGTGGTGGCGGCAGCGCTCGGTGCGGGTGCCTACGCGCTGACGGCTCCCGACATCGGTTTCCAGGCCGTGCGCGGGCAAGCGGCGGAAGGCGAGGGGATTCCTTCCGCTGAGTTTATTTTCTTCTCGATCTTTGCTCTGTGTTATTTGTTCTGGGCGATAGTGCCGCTCAGCACTGGCAGCAACCGTCAATTTGATCCGGGCCATCTGCTTCTCTATCCCATCAATCTGCGCCGCCTCTTTGCTATCGATCTGGTTAGCGAAGTCACCAGCCTGCAAGCCATCTTTGCCATTCCGGCAATTCTGTCGATCGGACTCGGTGCCGGCCTGGGCGCGCGAAACGTTCCGGGCGCGATGTTGATTGCGTTGCTCGCGATCGTATTCGGCATCGTCCTCTCAAAGTGGATATCCACTTCACTCGGCTCGCTGCTGCGCAAGAAACGCACTCGTGGTGAAACCTTGCTGGCTTTGATTGGGGTAGTGGTTGGACTTGGCGGCGCTCTGTTTGGCCAGATCGCGCCGACAGTTTTCCGTCATGCAGAATCGATTTCGGCGCTGCGCTGGACACCCCCGGGCGCTATTGCTTTTGCGTTGACCGAAGGACTGCGGCAAGGCGGCGCTGCCGGATACGCGCTGGCCGTCGCTGGAGTAATCACCTACACAGTCGTTCTGGCGACGGTGACTTTTTGGTTAGCGCGTCGGGCGATTCTGGGTGGGGGCAGAAGGAAACGAAAGCGCGAGGCCGCGCTCATCAACAGAGGCGAAGAAAATTACGCGGGCTGGGACTTTCCCTTGGCCTCGCCATCGCTCTCGGGGATTGTGGAGAAACAGATTCGCTACATACTGCGCAACGCCCAGGTGCGCATGATGGCGCTCATGCCGCTCATCTTGATCGTGATCCGAATCATGAACAAGCGGAATTTTGATCCGCAGAGCCTCGAAGGCGGCGGTGGCCTCGCCGCAGCATTCTTCACCTATGGCCACGTGCTGGTGGTAACGAGCGGAGTGCTCTACGTCTTTCTGATTCTCTCGGGACTCTTCTGCAATCAGTTTGCTTTCGAGGGTGCGGGAATGCGCGCGCTCGTGCTCTCGCCGATTGATCGCAAGAAAATTCTGATTGGCAAGAATTTGGCCACGTCACTCGTGGCGTTGATTTTCTCCGCGGCCCTACTCGTAGTAAACCAACTGCTGTTTCGCGACGTAACTCGCGGCGCGTTGCTTTTCGCGATCCTCAGTTTTTTCACGTTCGCGGGGATGATGTCGGTGATGGGAAACTCGCTGTCGATTCGTTTTCCGAAGGCCATGAAATTCGGTAAGCGATCCAATGTTTCCGGTGTGGTGGGGCTGCTCTTGATACCAATGATCGGCATCCTGATGCTGCCGCCGTTGGCTGCCGTGGCCGCCGGTTTTGTCGCGGGAAGTTTGTTGATTGAGTATGTTACACTCGGCGTCCTCGCGGCTCTTTCGATCGGGTTTTATCTGCTGATCATCGGGTCGCAAGGCGAGTCGCTCCAGCGAAGAGAACTGGACATCCTTGAAGCGGTGAAGAGTTCAGACGATTGATTGCCGGCCAAGCTTCAGGAGTTTAGAGGACAACCTTCGGGCGTTTAGAGTACAAGTTTCAGCTTGGGGCCTTCCAGTAACCAACAACCCAAAGCTGGTACTCAAAACTTCGGTAATTTATTCCAGCGATGTCTCGCGGTTTAGACATCCGGGCGGGCAACTGATATTTCAAACGGGCGGCCCGCCAATACACAAATGGCTCGCAGAAGATTTCGCAGCAACCAGCGTCACGAACCCGCTAGCGAGCGCTCCTTTCAGGAGTACTACCTTTCAACTCCCGCACCCGAAACCTCAAGGACTGAACTACTACGCTTGATCCGCGGCGGCGAAGACACCTTTCTCGAATTAAAAGTAAAGCTTTCCAACTCCGAAAAGATTGCGCAAGGGATCATCGCGCTGGCAAACACAGGTGGCGGAGTCATGATCTTTGGCGTCAGCGATCAAATGCGGATCGAAGGCGTGGACGACCCCGAAAGTGTCCAGGAGGAGTTGGTCAGGATCTGCCGTGAAGACATCGAGCCACCGCTTTTCCCCTACATCGATCGGATCGCTTTTGATAACGGCCGGCGGATTGTGGCGTTGGATATAGAAGGGAAGCGCCGGCCCTACCGCACTCACGACGGCCGGTTTTATTTGCGTATTGGTTCAGACAAGCGCGAAGCGACTGCGGAAGAGTTGGCGTCGTTTTTTGATGAAGTACGGCCGCTTAGACTCGAAAACCTGCCCGCGCTCGGAGCGGCTATCTCGGATATTGACGAAGCGCACCTCTGGAGTTTTGTGCGCGAATACTCTGGAGACGCTTTTGAAAACCCGAGTGCGAATCCTTATCCGACCGCCGAAGTGCTCGCTCGCGATCTGCTTTTGACTGCCGACTATCGCGCCGAGGTCGTCCCGACTGTGGCCGGCCTGCTGCTGTTTGGTCGCGACGATCGCGTGGCGGAGCTCTTACCGCGTGCGGCAGTCACGGCCACGCGGTTCGCCGGTGACAACGTGCAATCCCCGGTAGTCGAACGGATCACAATCACTGGCAACCTGTTTAGCCTGTATGAAGCGTCAATGCGATTTATCAAACGCTACTGCGATCTTTGGGACACGCGCCCAAAGACTTTTCCTGCCGCTGAGGTGACGGACAGTCCGGTGACAGCGCGCGGAAACTACCATCGCGGCGCTGTCTCCGAAGCGCTGTGCAACTTGCTGATCCATCGTGATCTCGGCTTGCGGGAGCCATCCACGCGGCTGCAAATCTTCGATCACTCAGTTGAACTGGTAAACCCGCGGCGCACCGCCGGTTTTTCACCGGTGGCGCAAAAAGCGATTCGCTACGGATTGCCGCAACCTTTGAATCCGCATCTGGCTGCTATCTTCTTGAGTCCCGGATATGGAGTGGAAATCGCTCGGGGTGGCTTGCCGATGTTGTTGCGCGAGAGCCGTGTGTTTTCCAGCCGACGCGCTGAGATCGTCGCGATCAATGATGAGTTTCGATTGCGGATTCACGGAGCGTAGCGGCAGGAGCAGACGGCAGACGGCAGGAGCGGTCTTCGTTTACATCAGCATTGAAATTAAAGTTGCCGACGTGATGATGCGACGAACTCTTTTGAGAACAGCTGCCGACTGCCGACTGCCCACTACTTCTTCGCCGTATCAGGCTTAGGTGAGTTGTAAACAGTTCGCGCTTGGATCGTAAACTCTTTGTCATCGTAAACGCCGTCTCCGTTCACATCCACGCTGACTTTGATTTTGTGTTGCTTGCCGTCGCGCACTTCGCCGGGGTTGAAGGCCAGGCTGTATTGGCTGCGCAGCAGGGAATTGATCGAACCCAGCACCTTTGGCACTTCGCCTTCGAAGGTGACCGGGTAATACGCTCCGCCGGTTTCGCTGGCGAAAGTCTTCAGCGCATTCTGCGCCTGGAGAAATGTCATTCGGCCCGGATCGCCCAGAAGACCATCCTGGGGGCCGATCTGATCACCATACTTCTTGAAAAATAGATTCCCCGTCCCGATGATGTAAACGGGCACGCCCGAATTCTGCAAAATCTTGCGCGCTTCCCCGTAGTTGATCTTGCTGAATGTGTCTATCCCAGACGCGACGAGGATCACGGCCCGCCGCCGCCCCTGCACGCTGACCAACCCGGCGTAGTCAGACTTTGCTTCCTTCGCATCATCGAGCACCACGGAATCGCCGCGTCCACCCACTAGCACAAACTTGAGCGCATCATAGAGATTAGTTTCCCTGAAGGCCGGGCTATTCCGGAGCAGGAGATTAATAACCTGACGGATGCGCGCGGGATCGTTTGTGAAATCTGTCAAAGGCGTCGGGCGCATGTCGAAAGCTATCACTGAAACGTAGTCGTCTGGTGGCTTTACAAACTGTGAAAGAAACATCGCCACCGGGCGGAGCACTTCATACGTTCCCGGTTCAAAATACCCACCACCCGCACTGCCGAGCGCCTCGGAAAGCTTGCTGTATTCAACCACGAGGGCGGCAGTGATCGGGGCTTCGGGCGTGGCGAAGTTGGTGATGATTTGCTTCACACTGTTGTCGGTGAAGATGGCGAAGTTTTCCTTCTTCAAGCCGGTGACGATCTGGCCACTCTTTTTGTGGTAGACCACCGCATCAACGTTTACAACCTGAGTTGTGATCGTGATCTTCTCGGCATCCTGAATCTTGCCGACGATATCGGTTGGGATTTCCTCGGGCTTTTGCTCAGGCTGCTGCTCGCCGGGTTCTGGTGGCCGCTTGTTCTTCTTTTCGGTGGAGGTCGGCGGCTGGCGGCGCGACTGCCCAAAGGCGATGTTAAAAATTGGCGACCAGAACAGTCCTGAAACCAGGATGATGACTATGGGAGAACAAACTGACTTTGAGAGTTTCATAAATCACCTGATTCGAGAGACGGTTTGGAACTCGCGGTCCACGCGTTGTTGCATTACTGGGTTCTCGTCAGATGCCGGCAAGCAAACGCGAGTTTGCCTTCAAGGGCGGCGGCGGCGGGTTATCGCGCCTCAGCTTCAATCACGATGTCATAAGTGCCGGTATTGTCTCGCAGGTTACCTTCGTTGACCCCGAGGAAGAGTACGCCGTCGCGTTGCGCCACAAAGTCGCGCCTGGTCCCGATGAGAATGAAGTCATCATTGTCATCCCCAATCACCGCGATCAAAGCTCCCGTAGCTTCGGTGCGCAGGAGTTTGTCGTTATCGGCGACGTTCGCGAGCCCGGCGGGTGTGGAAAAACGGCCACCCCCGAGCGAGACGCGGCCGGTGGAGCTGATTCGCAGCCGCTGACCCTGGCGCACTACCAGACCCGTGTTGGTCCAGCCGTTATTTGCATTGTCAGCACGCACCGCGACCTTGATGGTGAAAAATGCCGGCGCCGAAGAAGACGGCGAAGTGTTGTTTGGCCGGGTGGGGACGGTTGAAGTGTTCGAGGGAGTTGAGCGTGGCGGTGTATAACTCGGAGACGACGAGGTGTCTTCGTTTGCGAGCGACGCTGCTGCCGCCGTGGTCGCCGCGTCAAATTCGATCGACTCGACGTCCTCCATATAAATCACCGTGCGGCTGCGACGGCCTTGCGTGCCCGCACCGATCAGGATGGTGAACTGTTGGTCTTTGAAACCAATTACCTGGCCACGAATCACGCTGCCGTCTTTCAAACGAATCGTGTCGGCTACTGCCGGAACGACCAGGACCAGAACCAGCGAAAAAGAGCAAAGGGTGCGCCGAATGTTTCTCATCTGTAATCTCCAGGCCAGCATTCAAGAATGAGTTTTACAAGAGTCGATTGCTTTTGCAAGCGGGAGAGTGAAAGCAGCGGTCGTCCGATGCGAGGGGGCGGGCAAAGGTTGTGAGGCAAACGCTTGTGGCCCAGTGAGCCGCGGAGTAAACTGCCGCACAAATCTGGACGACTAATACGAGTATGTTACCAATAAAAGGACTATTCGAAATTGCCATCCGCGTGAAGAATCTGGCGCGTGCCGAGTCCTTTTACAAAGACGTGCTCGGCTTGAAAGAAGGACTGCGCGACGAGCGCCGAAACTGGATTTTTCTGTGGGCGGCCGGGAATGCGGGAATGGTGGTGTTGCAGGAAGATAAGGGTGCATGGC
>JANMVC010000674.1:0-1580 GCA_031392315.1 Pyrinomonadaceae bacterium
ATTGAGCGTGCCATGCAAGTGTGCCGAAGAGACGGAGCAGCGCGAGTGCGGTCGGTTCGATCTGATACACCGTGTTCCCGCTGTTCGTTGGCCGCTGAGGATTGTCGGGGTTTCGCAGAACCATTCCGGCTTCGACGAAATACTTCACGGCCTCGTCTCGAATCGTCTCACGGGTATTCGGCGCGTAGCTCACACCGTAGGTTTCGCGGATGAACGTAATCATCGGGGTGATCCCACGGAGCGGACTTTGCGAGGCGCTCCACGGAGCATCCGCCGCAAGATCGAGGAGCGAGAGCAAAACATAGCCAGCGACTTCGTTGCGCTGCCGAGGCGCGAATCCGAGCGCCTGTAGAACTTCCATCGCTTCATCCAGCCTGCGCTTCCTCGCTGCGGCTGCGTTCTTCTGCGGGTTGGTTCCTGCCATTTACGAAATCGTTCCTGTCACGAGATCATCCAAGGCGGCTTGGGCGGGAAATACATCTGAAATCTGCTTCCCGAGTTCTTCCAATTGCTTGCGAGACGGGTAAGGCAAGTTTCTAAGGTCCGTGGCGTTCACTTGGGTATGTCCATTGAATTGGCGGAAGTAAGAATCGACAACCGTCGAGTTCAAATAAGCGGCGAGGCCTTTTGCGAGGTTCATCGACAATGCTTTGCCGCGCGCATGGAAGTAGTTGAGGTGGTTCTCAAATCCGACCTTTTCAGCCGGGATGCGTCGCGGGTCGTAAATGCACGCGACGATGCGCCGCCGCTCTTCCTTTGAAGTGAAGCGTTTGACCAAGACGTAGATTCCCGACTGAAGCAAAAGTTCCTGTGTCTTCTCGGCGTCCCGGATGGCGTTCGGCTTGCGGCTGGGTGTAAGCGGCCAATGAACAAATCCGCCGCGAAAGTGGCAGGGATAGATGAGCGGAAATGACGCGGAGTCCGACTCCGGGAGAAGGAAATCGCGAGCTCGGAAATCCACCACTCTCCCGGTTGAGACTTCGAGACCGAGCGAATGCAAGGGAGTTGAAAGCTGCCGGACCGACTGGCGCGCGTGCTCCTGCACGTCGTCTGTCACCAGATGGATGAATTGCTCGGGATCGTCCGGCGCGACGATTTCGTCGTAGGCGCGGTCACGCGCAGTCACGTTCTCATCCGGCACCCCCCGACTTATCGACACAACCACACGCTTGGGCTTCAAAGCAGACTTCACCGCATGAACGATGATGTTTTCCTGCAATACATCGTCGGTGCGGAAGGCCGTGGATCGTGAGTCCAGCAGGTGCAAGCGGCGAAGGGACATCTGCGAAAGAAACTGCGCCCGGAACGGTTTGAAGTAAGGGCCATTGCAAAAACTGCGGGGAGTTATTGCAACCATTTCAGCGCCTTCGGCGAGGAGTTTTACCGCCAAGGCGAGGAAGCCCGTGTAAAGATTGCTAGTTTCAATTCCCGCTGACCGGAGCAGCAAGCGCGCAGCGGAGTCGCTTTGAATCTTGCGATAAGGCGGATTCAGAATGGCGGCATTGAACGGAGTCTTAGGTGCCGTGAAGAGATCGCCACGGACGATCGGGAGAACCGCCTCAATGAAATCGCCTGTGTGG
>JANMVC010000690.1:0-7253 GCA_031392315.1 Pyrinomonadaceae bacterium
ACGCGGGAGATCACGAGGTAACCGAGAAACGCCGCGAGCGCGAAAACGTAAAGCGCCGAGATTAATGTTTCATGCGTCATTTTTAGTACTCAACTAATTTTGCAACGCCGCCGCCACGCGGCTGTTCACCACCTGGCCCGCGTGCGTCACACACGACGGCCCAACCACATCGTCGCTCATATTTATGTTCAACTCGCCTTCTTTGATTAGCAGGCTGAGAAACGAAGTGACGTTGCGTGAATAGAGTTGGCTCGCGTGAACCGGCACAGACGCGGCGAGATTCGTTGGAGCGAGAATAGTCACGCCATTCCGTTCG
This sequence comes from Pyrinomonadaceae bacterium, assembly GCA_031392315.1. Taxonomy (GTDB): domain Bacteria; phylum Acidobacteriota; class Blastocatellia; order Pyrinomonadales; family Pyrinomonadaceae; genus PSRF01. Next base: position 317 of record JANMVC010000690.1, read on the forward strand.
ACCGCCTTGTCAGGTTCGCTCAGCGCGCAATTTCCGCCAGTTGAGCCGGCGAGATCAACGATCATCGCACCGCGCCTCATGGAATTAACCGCTGCTTCAGTTACCAGCAGCGGCGCACGCCTGCCGGGGACCTGCGCGGTGGTAATGACGAGGTCTGCTTTCGCCGCGTGGTCAGCTATCAGATCGCGACCTCGCGCCAGCGCCTCTTCCGATAACTCGACAGCGTAACCGCCCGCGTCTTCGGTTTTGATTCCACCTAGATCAACTTCGAGGAAAATCGCGCCGAGCGAACGCACCTGCTCTCCCGCTGCCGCGCGCACGTCATACGCTTCGACGACCGCGCCCAGCCGCCGCGCCGTCGCAATCGCCTGCAAACCGGCGACGCCCGCACCGAGAACAAGCACTCGCGCCGGCGGCACGGTGCCCGCAGCAGTCATCAACATGGGAAACATCCGGGGAATTTGAGCGGCGCCGATGACGACGGCCTTGTAACCGACGACCGTGGCCATCGACGAAAGCGCGTCCATCGCCTGCGCGCGCGTGATGCGGGGGATCAATTCCATCGCGAAAGTGGTTAGCCCGCGCGTCAAAGCGGGCTGGAGAGCCGCGGGTTCGTCGAGCGGGCGGAGAAACCCGAGCACGACTGCATTGTTCTTGAGTTGGGTGAAATCTTCAGTCGAAGGGCGGTTTACTGTGACCAGAACGTCAGCGGATTCCAGCAGCGCCGGGCGATCGCCGGAAACGTTTGCGCCAGCTTCGCGGTAGTCGTCGTCAGTGCGCGCGGCGCCCAGCCCGGCGCCGCTCTCGACCGACACTGACGACTTCAACGCGACCAGCTTCTTGACCGACTCCGGCATTAGCGCCACACGGCCTTCGCCAGCTAATGTCTCTCGCAGGACGACGATGTTCATAAGTTTTATTAACGGAGATAGCCCGGACATTCTAACCGCGTGCCGCTGGCCCGCCTAGAGTAATCCGGCGCAAGGGGATTGACTCGGGGAGAAACTCGGCTGCCGGTGCATTGGCAGGATGTCGAATCTAGCCCAATTCAAACTGCCCCGGTACGAGGGAAAGCTCCTGTTTGCTAACACTCCCGCCGCCCCCCTATAATCAAGACTGTTCACCGCGGCGCATTGGTGTAGTTGGTTAACACGCTGCCCTCTCAAGGCAGAGATCACGGGTTCGAGTCCCGTATGCGCTACCATTTCATCCCCATCACTTCTATTAAGTTATCTGACGCGACGCAGTAGTATCATCACTGGCTAAACTTTCTTGCGCATGAAGGCAAACAGAGCCACTTCAGCATTGCCACCGCGACCGCCCATAGTGAATGGAGTCGGGCCAAGTTGCGTAACGCTGCCCGCGGGTCCATGGAAAACTGTCATGGACTATTTCAAGGAAAGATACCCGCGTGTGGACGTCGAGACGTGGAATGCTCGGATGGCAAAGGGAGAGGTGGTGGATGAAACTGGACGACGTCTAAATCCAGGAAGCACTTACCGAATCGGAGCCCGCATTTTTTATTACCGCGAGCTGCTGAACGAAACCCCAATCCCATTTCTCGAACTGGTGATTTATCAGGACGAACATATTCTGGTTGCGGACAAACCGCATTTTCTGCCGGTGATCCCTTCCGGCCGATTCCTGCGGGAGACCCTGCTCGTCCGCTTGCGCAACCAATTCAAGCTGGAAGACCTGGTCCCTCTCCATCGCCTCGACCGGGAAACTGCTGGCGTGGTGCTATTTTCGGTTAACCCGAAAACCAGAGGACTCTATGGATCGCTCTTTCAGGATCGAAAGATTCGAAAGGTGTATGAGGCTCTCGCGCCGGCCTCCTCCGAGCCGCAAGAGCTGAGTTTTCCGTTGACACGACGCAGCCGGATCGTGCGGGGCGAACCTTTCTTTCGCATGATGGAAGCGGCCGGCGAGCCAAACTCCGAGACGAATATCAACGTTCTCAAAAACACTGACTCGGGAAGTCGTTATCGATTGATTCCGGTCACTGGCAGAAAACACCAACTGCGAGTGCATCTCTCCGCTTTAGGCATCGCCATAGTGAATGACACGCTCTATCCGCAGATAAATTCTCTAGAGCAGGATGATTTTTCCCGCCCACTAAAGCTGTTGGCCAAATCAATTTCCTTTCGCGATCCATTGAGCGGTCGAGAGTGCTATTTTGAAAGCAGCGTGGAACTTTAAGAGCATCGGCATTGCTTCCAACGGTGTGAATCGCCCCTGAGTTGACTAAAAACAAGACAGTCTTCCCGGAGTTAAAAACATGGCGTCCCTTTGGAAACTCGGCGGGCTAACGTGGACGGACCTCGGCAAGCGCGTCTGGAGCGAGATCGAGAAAGACGAAGTTTTCGGCCGGGCGGCGCAGCTTGCCTACTACTTCCTGCTGGCACTTTTCCCGTTGCTGCTCTTTCTCACCTCGGTGATCGGCCTGGTCATGGGAGCCGAAACCGGCCTGCGCCAAAGTCTCTTTGCTTATCTCGGCACCGTGCTTCCCTCATCGGCGTCCCAATTAGTCAACACGACGATCCTGGAAGTAACCAACTCGAGCGGCGGCGGCAAGATCGCTTTCGGAATTCTGGCCGCACTCTGGGCAGCTTCAAACGGCATGGGCGCCATCACCGAAGCGCTCAACATTGCTTACGACGTCGAGGAATCGCGCGCCTGGTGGAAGCAGCGGCTAACTGCCGTCGGCTTAACCATCGCGTTGTCGTTGCTAATCATCTCGGCGTTGTTGCTGGTTCTAACCGGCGGAAGAATCGCTGACTACCTGGCGGCGAGCTACGGATTCGGCGAGTCGTTTGCCATCGCCTGGAAAGTGGCGCAGTGGCCCATCGCGCTGGCGTTCGTGTTGTTGGCATTTGCGTTGATCTACTATTTCGCGCCTGACGTGGGCGCTCAAAAATGGGTTTGGGTGACGCCGGGTGCGGTGCTTGGGGTTAGTCTCTGGCTCCTCGTCTCATTCAGTTTCCGCATCTATCTCCACTTCTTCGATTCATACAGCAAAACGTATGGCGCACTGGGCGCGGTCATCGTCCTGATGCTTTGGCTTTACCTGACGGGCGCAGCCATTCTGATTGGTGGAGAAGTAAACGCGGAAATAGAACATGCGGCCGCCCGAGCAGGTGATCCCGATGCGAAGGAAGCAGGTGAGAAAGCCCCCAATCAAAAACGATAAAGCTCAACAGCGGCGTGAGCGTGAATCTCAGAGCACGCGGCACATGTCTTTTCCCCAGGGGGCGGCCACCGCGCGCAGATAGGTCTGCTTGATCTCAGCAAAGTTCCAATCGCGGCGCTGCCAGACCGTCCCGTCTACATATTCCACCCGATTGATGACAGCCTGTTCTTGAAAAAGCTTTCCTGATTTGTTTCCCCCGCTCGCCGCGCTGACTACGTCGCCCGGGCCCGACAGACTGAAACCCAGGATTTCTTTCGTCTTATTTGGTTCAACCTTGACCGCGCAAAGAAACTGCCGCCGCGCCAGCGTTCCCTGATTCGCCGGATCGACAAACTGATATTCCCAGAACACGATGTCGGCGGTCTGCATGCTGCCGTTTTTTACTTTGATCTTGTAGGCAAATCCGTCGACGGGTTTCGGCCCGCGAGATTCCTGCACGCTCTTCTCCAGTTCAGCGCTCCGGGCGTCCACCGTATCGGCCGTTGGATCTCGGGCGCCCCTGGATTGGTTGACCCGCATGTTTCGCTCGAAGTTTCGGTTGGCCGGATGAACCGTGGCCACCGGCTGGGTTTGTCCGGGTTCCAGCTTTTCGGGTGGCTGACTGTGCTTCGACCATTTAAATCCCAGCACCTCCATAGACGAATTTCCGTTAGGCGCTACGGGATTTTGCGTTGGCCGAGCGGTTGTCGAGACGGTTGAGATGAGCAGAAATATCAAGAGGTTTCTCATGGATGTCTCCGTTGGCAGGCAGTTATGCCGCGTGATTCGCGTTCGTTTAGTTTCTCATGCGCCCCTGCTTTAACTTTCCCTTTGTCTGTAATAAAGTCGCTCGCATACTGTAACCAAGATTTACTCGTTCGGAAAAGGAACTTATGAAAACCTCTCTGTCTGAAAATGCCCTGCGCGATGTGATGTCGCCTTTGACTCAGGGAAATAACGCTTTCGCTGGAAAGTATCCCGGCGAAACCGGCAACCGCCAGCCGGTGCACACAGTTTACGGCGGCGCGCACCTTTTCAAGTCGGATTCAGCCCAAAGGCTTGGCGAGCTCGCTCGCCGTTCGCTCGACCAGTTTGCGCCGGATTTTTTTGTGTTTGCCAACGCGATTGGCCTACCCGGAGCCGCGCAGTTGCTTGATTCGCCTGACGAAGCCGATGCCGTTACCGCGCAATTGGAATCAGATCCTGACGCGACGCGGAGGGAACATAAGACAGCGTGGTTGGCCCACACGATCTACAAACGCGTGAACGAAAAACTGAGGCGAGAGCCGGTCGAGGATTTCCGCATCGACTTCGAAGACGGCTACGGCAATCGTCCCGATAAAGAAGAAGACGGACACGCCGCATCGGCCGCGGCTGAAGTGGCCGAGGGAATGTCGGCCGGCACGCTCCCGCCATTCATGGGCATTCGCATCAAGACATTTTCGGAAGAGTTGCGCGCGCGCAGTGCGCGCACGCTCGACATCTTCGTCTCGACGCTGCTGGAAAAATCGGGCGGTAAGTTGCCGCAGAATTTCGTAGTCACGTTGCCGAAGATCACTATCCCCGAACAAGTTTCCGCGCTCGTGGACATTTTTGAGCTACTGGAAAGCAAGACGGGACTCGCCGGCGGGTCGCTCAAGATGGAGATGATGATCGAAACGACGCAATCGATCATCAACGCCCGCGGGGAAATAAATCTTCCTTTGTTACTGGCTGCCGCACGCGGGCGTTGCGTGGCCGCGCATTTCGGCACTTACGACTATACGGCGAGTTGCAGCATTACCGCGACGCACCAGCACATGATGCATCCAGCCTGCGACTTTGCGAAACACATGATGCAGGTTTCCTTCGGCGGCACCGGCATCTGGCTCTCAGACGGCGCCACTAACATCATGCCGGTAGCGCCGCATCGATTTGCTGAAGGTGGCGCGCCGCTGACGCCGGAGCAGATAGAAGAGAATCGTCTGACCGTTCATCGCGCCTGGAAGCTGCATTACGATCACATCCAGCATTCGCTCGAGGGAGCTTTTTATCAGGGATGGGATTTGCACCCCGCTCAGCTCCCCACCCGCTATGCCGCCGTCTACGCTTTCTTCCTCGAGAGCCTGGATGCTGCCTCCGAGCGCTTGAAGAATTTCGTCGAGAAGGCAGCGAAGGCAACGCTGGTCGGCGACGTGTTTGACGATGCGGCCACGGGCCAGGGACTGCTCAACTATTTCCTGCGCGCAATCAATTGCGGCGCGCTGACGGAAGATGAGGCGATTGAACTATCGGGCCTGACGATCGCTGAACTGCGTTCGGGTTCATTCGTGAAGATTCTAAACAACCGGCAAAGCTTGTAGCTTGCGCTCGGGCTTCGGTCTGTCCTTTGCGGTCCTTTGCGAATCCTTCGCGCTCTTTGCGGTTTCGCTTTGAGAGCCAGGGAAAGATTAACCGCAAAGGACGCAAAGGAACGCGAAGTCAACCGGCAACCTGACGGTTGTACTCTAAACTTCTTAGTTACTTTTTCCAGGAGGCAAAAATGAGATCGGTCATTACCCTACTGCTCTTGATGACACTGGTGACCGGCGTTTCGGGAACGCAAAGACGGGGCAGAAAAACGCTGGCGGGTGATCCCGAGCTGGCAAAGAAGATTCGTCGTTTTGCCCCCACCGTACTTACCGCCAACACATCGCACCTTTCTGCCGGCGATCGCCAGGCGCTGAAAAAGATCATCGAGGCGGCGAAGCTATTCGACCCGCTGTTTCTGCGTCAAGTCTGGAACGGTAATGACGCGCTGCACCAAAAGCTCGAGGCAGACAAAACCGCTGTAGGCCGCCAGCGTCTCCACTATTTCCTGATCAATGATGGGCCATGGTCGCGGCTGGACGACAAGGAACCGTTCCTCGGAGGCGTGCCGCGGAAGAAGCCGGAGAATGCGAATTACTATCCCGACGATATGACCCGTGACGAATTCAATTCATGGGTAGCAGGTCTCTCGGAGGCGGATAAGCAAAAAGCTACCGGCTTCTTCTGGTTAATTCGCCGCGGCGCGGATGGAAAGCTCATGACTGTGCCTTACAGCGAGGCCTACGCCGAATTTCTTCAGCCCGCGGCGAAGCTCCTCAACGAAGCGGCGGCTTTGACCACAAATAAGTCTTTGAAAGATTTTCTAACGAAGCGCGCCGCCGCCTTTGCCTCAGACGATTACTACGCCAGCGATGTCGCCTGGATGGACCTCGACGCGCCGATTGAGTTGACCATCGGCCCATACGAAACTTACGAAGACGAACTCTTCAGTTACAAAGCAGCGTTTGAAGCATACGTAACCTTGCGCGACGAAGCTGAGACGGCGAAGCTCGCACGCTTCAGCCAGCATCTTCAGGAGCTGGAAAACAACCTGCCAATGGATGCGAAGTATCGCAACCCAAAGCTGGGCGCGGCCTCGCCAATTCGCGTGGTGAACAACGTGTTCGGCTCCGGAGAAGGAAATAGCGGGGTGCAAACCGCGGCTTTCAATCTGCCAAACGATGAGCGCGTCGTGAAGGAAAAAGGCTCGAAGCGGGTGATGTTGAAGAATGTGCAGGACGCGAAATTTGCGAAGACGCTGATTCCTATTTCTCGAGTCGTGCTTAGTCCGGCGCAGCAGAAGCTTCTGGCCTTCGACTCCTTTTTCACGCACATCCTGATGCACGAGCTAATTCATGGGCTGGGGCCGCACAACATCACGGTTAACGGCGAACAAACAACCGTGCGCAAACAGCTCAAGGAACTTTCCTCGGCCATCGA
>JANMVC010000094.1:0-6374 GCA_031392315.1 Pyrinomonadaceae bacterium
GATCCGGACATCGTGCAGGGCATGCCACTCGCCGAAGCAAGGCCATCGCCTTCCCCACTCAAACCCGGCGAGGAACGATTGACGGAGGAGCAACGCCTACAGCTCGGTGCCTTTTACACCCCGCTCGCCCAGCGCCCGCGCGTCGTCCTTCGTTTCGCCTCTGATGAAAAGAATCTCTTGATCAGCGGCATGTTGGCCGGCGGCTCCGAACTCGCCAATGCGCCGGCAGTGATCGACGTCCCCGTCGGCAAGGGCCACGTGATCATGTTTGCCAACAACCCTATGTGGCGTCATCAAACGCAGGGCAGCTTCTTCCTGATCTTCAACGCGGCATTGAACTTCGATTCACTCAACACTGAACGCGCCGTGCCCGCTCCGCGCGCTCGCCCTGCAAGCGGAACCACCGCCCCCAGCGATGACGCGCACGAGTAAACAATCAGTACCGCCTGAGTTAGTGGGCGGGCCCGACCGTTACTCAAGATCGCGAAAGCTGGGAGCGCAGGCATCTTGCCTGCAATGAGCGCGAAGCGCGAATCGGGGCGTTGTCGTAAAATTAGTTATACGGAACGAACAGTGAAGGTTGGCGCTCTTAGAAGTACTCGTATTCAGTAATAGGTAATCGTTCGATAATACACGCTCGCGGGCTCATAGTAAGACCGGCCATCTTTTGTCACCCATTTTGAACTCGTCTGCTTGATCCAATTCCCTTTGGCGTCAAACTCGTACGCGTAGGTGTATTTGGCGCGGACCTTTTCGCCACCCACTTCGTAACTAGTGTGCTCGATTGAATCTCCGTTTTCGTCAAGCACTGAGACGGAGCGCTGATTGAGCGAGCCGTCCGCGGAGTAGACCAAACGCTCCAGTTGATTTCCCGAATACTTGTAGATGAGTCGCTGCCACAGTTTTCCATCGTTGTTAATCAAAGTCTTTTCAATCAGCCGCTTCTTGTCGTCATACTTGAAATCAGATTTGTTCGAGTAGCGGGGATCATACTTCGGTTTAGCTTCCCCCGGCTTGGGGCTAATCATCATCGGCGGCGGGTTGTATTCGTGCCTGATAGTCTCCCATTTAGAGACCCTCGCCCCGTCGAGATAGCCGTAGACGGTGATTTGAAATAGGTTTCCCTTCCAGTCATAGAGTTCACTCTTCGTGAGATTTCCTTGCTCGTTGTAATACTGCATGGAAGTTGGCTTGCGGCTTTGCACGGCCCAGGTTCCGCTCCTATCTTCGCTTTCGCTATACACCGTCTTCACCTTGCCGTGCAGATCCGCATCGCTCGTATCCGTTCCGCCTCGCTTCGCTACCGGCTCCTGCGGGAGCGGACTCGGTTCAGCCTTCGCCGCCTCTGCTTTGAGCGCGGCTCTGACCTCAGCCTCATTGAGTAGCTTGAAGGAATCAAGGACATTGAGCGCCACGCCTTCGGAAGCGCGTTGCTCAGATCTCACAACCAGGACGATTTGGTACATCCTGCGCGACACCAGATACATGCGCTGAGTCATCACGCCGGACGCAAACTCAAGTCTGACTTCCATTCCGGAGTGCTTGTCTAGTTCAATTGATCTGTCGCTCACGAGTTTGCCGTTGTTTTGATTAGCAAAGTTCGCCATGCCCTCGCGAAAGCTTGCGAGCACCCGCTTGCCTGTTTCGGATTCATCCAACTCTACCGGCGCATCAACGAAACCTGCGGTATAAGCGCCCTCTTTCATTGTCCAAATATATGCATCCCCGTTGGCGGGACCTGCGGGTGTCTCGATCGACAGCGGGCGAAACCCGTGCTTCGTCGGCGGCAGCGCGATGGAAAACCTACCCGACAACGAGACAAACGTCCCCGCTCCAATCACCGACGGCTCTGATTTAGTCTTGACTTCAAAACCCTGGCCGAACGATGGCCGAGCGTAGGCGGTAAGTATGAGAGCAACCGCGCACCCGCCGATGATAGAGGCGCTGCCCTGAAAGCTGAGTCTGGAATTGCGAGGTGCAAATCTCAATCGATAACTCCTGAAGCGATGGGCTTAACCGCTAGAATTCGAGACGCGAAACAAGCTAACACGCGGCAGGGGACGTGGAAAGGCAAAAGGGGTTCAAGCGAGACGCGCTTACCCAGGCTATTTCATGTCACGCCAATGGCGAGAAGACCCGCGCGCCGTAAGCGGTTCTGACGAGAGTCATGCGCCGCGGAAGATGATGCAGGTGGTAGTGCCGTGGGCGTAGAGTTTTCCCTGCGCGTCGACAATCTTGCCTTCGGCTGTAGCGGTGCGGCCGCCAACATGAATCACGTCGGCTTCACAACGCACCACACCAGTCTCAGACGACATCGCGCGAACGTAATTCACTTTGATCTCAAGCGTCGTGTAGCCCGCGCCGGCAGGAAGAGTGGAGTGGACTGCGCAGCCCATCGCGGAATCGAGCAGAGTCGCGGCAACTCCGCCATGGACCACGCCGATCGGATTGTAGTGATACTCAGCCGGCTCAACGACAAACACTGCGTGGCCTTCACTCAACTCGGCGATGCGGAAGTTCATCAACACACCGATGGGCGGCGGCGGCAGTTCGCCGGAAATAATCTTTTGCAGGTATTCCATTCCGGACAGACCGGCGGCAGATTTTGCGAGCGCGCGCGGGTCGTCCCAGGTTATGGTGCGAGTTCGCGGGTTGGTCATAAAGGGATATTAGATAGGAGAGAGGGCAGACGGCAACCGGCAGAGAGTAGGAGTGCAACTGTTTGAGTTGCGCTGACCAATCAGCGCCGGTCGCATCGATTTGAAGCACCGTTGACCACCTGATCCAGGTGAGACGAAGAAAAGAACGCCGACCCCTCGAGGGTCGGCGAAATAAATTATTGGTGCAATTAAACCCAGGGCGCTGCCCTGGGCTATAAATATTGCGCACCTACGGCGCTCCGACTCGACGCGCTACGCACGCTGTTAATCCTGCCGTCTGCGCCTGCCGCCTGCCGTCTGCTCCTGGTTAGTCAACCACCCACGTGTCGCCGCTGTTGAGGAGCTTTTCCAAACTGCCGGGCCCAGACTTGGCTATCGCCGCGTCGATCTGGTCGACCAACATGTCTTCATAGGTCGGACGGTCGACTGCGCGGAAGATGCCGACGGGCTGCGGGAAGTCAGGTGCTTCCATGCGCGCGAGCATGAAGGCCACCGACGGATCTTTCAAATAAATATCGTGGACCAGCAGATCGTTTTCGGTGACGCCGTTTTCGCCGATGGTCACCACTTCCGGCAGCGCGCCATTCATGCGAATCCCTTTGTTCCGGTCCTTGCCGAAGATCATGGGCTGGCCATGTTCGAGATAGAGCACACGGTCGGTGCGCACGCTTCGTTCAGCGAATGAGTCGAAGGCGTGGTCGTTGAAGATATTGCAGTTTTGGTAGACCTCGATAAACGAGATGCCTTTGTGACGGGCGCCAGCCTGGACGACAGTGCCGAGATGCTTGACATCGATATCGATTGAGCGCGCGACGAAGGTTGATTCGCTGGCAATGGCGAGCGACAACGGATTGATCGGATAGTCGATCGCGCCCACCGGGGTTGATTTCGTGCGCTTGCCAAATTCCGAAGTCGGGCTGTACTGACCTTTAGTCAAACCATAAATGCGGTTGTTGAAAAGGATGTAATTGAGATCGAGGTTGCGGCGAATGGCGTGCATGAAATGATTTCCGCCGATGGAGAGCGCATCGCCGTCGCCGGTGATCACCCAGACGCTCAGTTCCGGGTTCGCGCATTTGATGCCGGTGGCAACTGCGGGCGCTCTTCCGTGAATCGAGTGGAAGCCGTAGGTGTTCATGTAGTAAGGAAAACGCGACGAGCAGCCGATGCCGGAAACGAAAACGATCTTCTCGCGCGGGATGCCGAGCTCGGGCATCACCTTCTGCACGTTGTTGAGAATTGCGTAGTCGCCGCAGCCGGGACACCAACGCACTTCCTGATCGGAAATGAAGTCTGCCTTTTTTAAGAGGCCCGGGGGCGGTGCGACTGTGCCGGCGACCGCTGAACCGACCTCGCTGTCAGCCGAAGCTGCTTCGACGATGGGCTGGTTACCATTTCCGTTACTACCATTTCCATTGGTACTCATTATTGCTCCTGTAGGTTATTTCGGGTTGCAGTCGTAGAGTTCGAAATGCAATTCGTTCGACGACACCTGTTTGTAGTTCAACTTGATCGTGTAATTGCCCGGGTCTTTGAAAAAATCCGATGCCAAAGCAAAGTTGAACGTGCTCACATGTTTTTGTTCGGGCACTAAGACGATGTACTCGCCCCTGCAATGGCTACAACCCGTGGCTTGGCCGCCGCCGCGGCCTGAGCCGTCATCTCTTGAATGCCCATATGAAAAGCTGTTCCAAAGGTCAACCTTATCGACTTTGAATTCCTGGCCGCTCCGATTTGTTAACTCCATCTCCATTGGCATCGACGCGCCCAGACAAAGCATCATCGCCGTCGTGCTCACCTTCAACTCCACCGGCTTTTCCGGTTGTGGCTCGCTTCTGTCCTGAGCGAGGGCCAAGCCCATGAAGGCCAGAAAACAGACTAGCAATCGAATGCTCGCCGCCATTAGTCCTCGTCCTTCGGACTTTGCTTAATTGTCTCGTACAACTCTAAAAACTTTTCTCTTACGTACGGATCAAGTTGCTCTGCGAATTCGGGTTGTAGATCGCGAATCTTGATCAGTTCCTGCACATCCGCCAAATCCTTAAGGCGGTGCGGGGCAGTCATGCCTGAAGCCAATTTCAATTCGATGAGCTTCTCAATGGTCACAAACCGAACTCCATCAATCTCAATCGAAGCCGCGGAAGGGTCTGGGATGCTCACCGGCTTTGGCTTGCCATCACCCGGATATTCTCCCGTAGTGATCACGTCGATGGCGATGTCCTCTATTGTTGAGCGCAGCTTCTTTCTTGCGCCCCGAAAAGCAGGAAGATAACCCAGACCAATCAACTCTCGATGAAAGACTTCCAATCCTTCTGGCGTGAGCACAAGATCGATATCCTCAGTAAGGCGCGCATACCCGTGTTCAAAAAGAGCAAGTGCGCCGATTACCATATAATCGATTCCGTGTTCTTTTAGATCTTGAGTGACCTTGGCAAGTGCAATGTTGAGGCTTCCTTGTCTCATAAAGTAACGCGAGACTTCCGCATAACGATCGGTTAAAGTCGCTGACCGTAAGTGGCTAGTTCGAGTCTCCATCGCAGCATCCGATTCAGATTTAACGACCCTATAAATACTCTTCCACCTTGCGGACGATTTCGCGGATTTGGAAAGGCCGGCCTTTCACTTTGGAAAAGGCGACCGCGTCAACTAAGTACTTCGCGCGCACCATGGTCGCGAGTTGGCCCAGGTTCATCTCCGGAATGATCACAGTTTCAAATCCTGCCAGCACTTCCCCGAGATTCTTCGGGAAGGGATTCAGGTGACGCAGGTGCGCTGACGAAACGCTCTTGCCTTCGCTCTGCAGTTTTTCCACCGCGGTGCTAATCGAGCCGTAAGTTGAACCCCAACCGAGCACCAGCACCTTGCCCGTCTTCTCTCCGAAAACTTCCACCAACGGAATGTCGTTCGCGACCCGATCGATTTTCTCCTGACGCAGCTTGACCATCAGGTGATGGTTTTCCGGATCGTAATTGACGTTGCCGGTGATGTGTTGTTTCTCGATGCCGCCGATGCGGTGTTCGAGTCCCGGCGTTCCTGGAATCGCGTAAGGCCGCGCGAGCGTTTCCGGGTCGCGCGCATAGGGCATGAAGTTCTCAGGGTCAGTCGTAAACTTAACGTCGATCTTCGGCAGATCGTCGATAGCGGGAATGGCCCAGGGCTCAGCGCCATTAGCGAGATAGCCGTCCGACAAATAGAACACCGGGCTCATGTACTTATAGGCCAGGCGCACGGCTTCGATGGCCATTGCGAAACAGTCAGCCGGCGTCGATGGCGCAATCACGATGGCCGGACACTCGCCATTTCTGCCCCAAACAGCCTGGAAAAGATCCGCCTGCTCCGTTTTCGTCGGCAAGCCCGTGGATGGCCCACCGCGCTGGACGTTGACTATCACCAAAGGCAATTCGGTCATCACTGCGTGGCCGATGGATTCCTGTTTGAGCGCCACGCCGGGACCGGAAGTTCCAGTCAAACCAATTTGTCCGGCGAAGCTGGCGCCGATAGCGGAGCAGACCGCGGCGATTTCATCTTCCGCCTGAAATGTTTTCACGCCAAAGCTCTTGTGACGCGCGAGCTCGTGGAGAATGTCAGACGCGGGTGTGATCGGATAGGAACCATAAAACAGCGGAATGCCCGCGAGTTGCGACGCGGCGACAAATCCGATGGCGGTCGCTTCGTTGCCGGTGATCTTACGATATTTGCCGGGTGTGATTTTCG
>JANMVC010000100.1:0-1819 GCA_031392315.1 Pyrinomonadaceae bacterium
GGCGACGGCAAGGACCGCATCAGCACGCAAACTCTGAATTCTCTGGTGCGCGATCCAAACGCGCTGGTTAGCATGGCCGGCACGCCCTGGCATTCGTTTGCCAAGAGCTTTGGCATGTTGGGCACTGAAACAAACGCCCGCGCTCCAAAGTGCGACACCAGGCAAGGCGACTTTTACGCAGCGCTGACGATGGACGCCACCAACTTCATGCTGCGCGGATTCATGAATGCAGACAATCCCGACACAGCAAAAATCATGAGCAACTTGTTTGGCGGTTTTCTCCGCCACGCGACCAGTGCCATCAAAGATCCGGTGGCGCAACCGCTGCTCAACGGGATCGCGATTATGGCTGAAGGCGACGAAGTGATGTTTCGCGCTGACGTGCCCCAGCAGATGGTCATGGAAATGATCAAGAAGCAAATGCAAGCAAAGCCGGCTACAACAGTGAAGACTGAGGACGTGAAAGTTACTAAGCCTACAGTGAAAAGACGGCGCGTCAGACGCCGGGGCTAGCGCACGACAGTGGATTCAATGTCTTCAGCCGTTGCCGTTCTGACGGCGATGATCACGCCCGCAGTGCTCATCTCCGCGTGCGGCAGCATGATCCTTTCCACTTCGACACGACTCGGTCGAGTTGTCGATCGCGTGCGGGCGCTGGCTGACAAACTCGAGGAGCTGGCCCTGAAACCCGCGACCGAAGCGGGTGAACGGCAGGCGATTATTTTTGCCCAACTCGATAAGCTCACCAGCCGCGCGCGCATTCTGCAACGGGCAATGGTTTCTTTCTATCTTTGCCTGGGAATGTTTGTGGCGACAAGCGTGGCGATTGGGGTGGTGGCGATCGTGGGTCAGTCGCGCTACACGCTGGTGCCGGTGATTTTTGGAATCATCGGCGCCTGTTTTCTTTTTTACGGAAGCATCCTGCTGATCTTCGAAGCGCGGCTGGCGCTCAGCACTATCCACGCGGAGATGGATTTCATCTGGAGTCAGACTACGAAAGTTGCACCCGCGGAACTGGTGGAACAACACAAGCCCCACTTTGTGCATTTTCGCAGTCGACGTTAGTTAGAATTTAAGAACCGGCCACGAAATCTCACGAAGTGACACTAAACTCTTTTCGTGAACTTTCGTGTAATTCGTGGATCGCGTTTAGAAACACACCCGCATCTTCGGACTTTGCACACTACTTAAGTCCCTTTTGGTTGATACCCGCTCGGATTGTTATCATGCGTCCGTGTCTTTTCCTTCCTATCTCAAACACTTAGAAACCGGTGAGATGCAACGACGCGTCAAAGCCCTCGAGGGCTTGCTCGAAAGCTGCACCGTTTGCCCGCGCGACTGTCTCAACAACCGCTTACGCGACGAGATCGCCGCCTGCTATTCAGGCAGGTTGCCAATAGTTTCTTCCTACACCGCACATTTCGGTGAAGAGCCGGCGTTGGTTGGTACTCACGGCGCCGGAAATGTTTTCTTCGGCAACTGCAACCTGCGTTGCGTCTACTGTCAGAACTATCAAATTTCCCAAACGCACAAGCAGCAACTGAAGAATGCGGTCACGCATGAGCGTCTCGCCGAGATGATGCTTGAGTTGCAAGCGAAGGGTTGTCATAACATCAACTTCGTTTCACCCACTCATTTTGCACCGCAGATGGCGCGGAGCATTCTGCTGGCAGCCGACCAGGGACTGCGACTTCCGATTGTCTACAACACGAATGCGTATGACTCCGTCGAAGTGCTGCAACTGCTTTCGGGGATCGTGGATGTTTATTTGCCAGACCTGAAATACGCCGAGGATGAAGCTGGTTATTTGTATTCCAAG
>JANMVC010000183.1:0-3113 GCA_031392315.1 Pyrinomonadaceae bacterium
GCCGGTACGTTCTTCAATGCCAAGGGTCAGCCGGGCGCGACTTTTAATAATCGAATAACAATTACCGCGGCGAAACCTGATGGTCCAGGTGAAGATCTCGCCTACGGACATCCCGTGTTTCTTACCCCCGGCCTTTACCATGTCAGGGTCGCAGCGCGCGACGAGAAAAGCGGACGCGCGGGCAGCGCCCACGGATGGATTGAAATTCCGGATTTATCGAAAGGGCAACTTGCTTTGAGCAGTGTGCTGATGGGCAGTCGTCCGGCAAATGGTGCGACTGCGGTAACTGACCAGGATTTACTGAAATCGGTCGGGTTGAGCGTAGACCATCGCTTTCCGGGTAACGCCTATCTCCGTTTCCTGGTTTTCGTTTACAACGCCGCGCTTTCAGTCTCGGACTCCAAACCAGATGTGGCTATTCAGATCCAAATCGTGCGAGATGACCAACCAGTGGTCACGACACCCCTCAAAAAACTCACCGTCGAAAGTGTGTCTGATCATGGTCGCCTGCCTTACGCGGCTGAAGTCTCGCTGGCGGGACTACCGGCCGGACGTTATCTTTTAAAGGTGACCGCCGTCGACCGCATCAAGAAAACCAGCTCTACTCAAGAAACGCGCTTCGAGATCGAGTGAACATCGGGTGAGACTGCGTGACCCTGCCCTGGAAACCAACTAAGCAACAACTTCTGGCTGCCGAAGCCGTGACCGTTCGGGACGTAATTGCTCCGGGCCTGCACGTTCTCTTCTGCGGAATCAATCCCGGACTGTACACCGCCGCCGTGGGCCATCACTTCGCTCGGCCTGGCAATCGGTTTTGGCCGGCGCTCTTCGCCTCAGGATTTACCAAGCGCCTCGTATCTCCATTCGACGAGCAAGAGTTGTTGCAAAGCGGCTACGGTATTACGAATGTCGTCATGCGCACGACCGCAACCGCGGATCAACTGTCGCGCGAGGAGTTGCGCGCAGGCGGCAAGAAGCTGGCGGCAAAAGTACGCCGCTATCGCCCGCGTGTTTTGGCGATTCTGGGCCTGGGCGCTTATCGCATGGCGTTTGAAAAACCGAAAGCTGTTATCGGCAGGCAGGAAGAAATGATCGGAGACACTTTGGTTTGGGTGCTACCCAATCCCAGCGGCTTGAATGCCCACTATCAAGCGAAGGATCTTGCGCGACTGTTTGGCGAACTAAGGGAGGCGTGTGAAAATTTCAAATGAGAATTCTAAGAGACTCAACGAACATTGAGGCGGATCAAACCGAAACTACTTCGGCAAGGACAGTCTGTTCTGCTGTTTCGGTGGGAATCAGCGCGGTAATCTCTTCAACGATAAACCGGGTGGCATTGGGAATCGCGAGTCCGATAGTTGCGGCTCGCATCGCGGAATAATGTGCGGTGTCTTACACCATGCGCCGGATAACCGGAACGATGTCGGTGGCGCGTTGCAGCAACACGCCGGCGCCGCGCTTCACCAGTAGGCTCGCTGCGCCCGCTTCCTGCGGCATCGGCGCGGTAATTCCGTCAGCAATAATCGGCAAGCGACAGGCAAACGCTTCGAAAGTGGTCAGCCCGCCCAGTTTTGAAATCATGACGTTGGCGGCACCCATCAGTTGCTCGACGTGTTCGGAGTAGCCAATCACCTTGATCGGGAACGAAGCATCCTGAGCCAATAACTCAGCATCAGCCCGCAGTTCCTCATTCTTGCCGGCCAGGAAAATCGCCTGCACTTCCAACTGGCCGCGCACCAACTCACGGAATATCTGCGGAATGTTGCCGCCGCCTTCCCAACCCGCATTGACGAACACTGTGAACTTGTCTGGATCCAAACCAAGCGCCCTACGCGCCGCCTGCGCTGCTTCTTCACCGGGATAGGCAAACTTATGATGGACCGGCATTCCCGAAATCTTGATCCGCTTCTCCGAGATGCCGTAGTCGATCAATTGCTGGCGAGCTTCATTGCTGGCGACGAGGTAGAGCGTCACGTCGTCGCAGGCCCAGCCCTTCCAGAATCCGTAGTAAGGATCAGTAACAACTGAAACGAGCGGAATACGATCGGCGAGTTTCAGCTCTTTGAGAACGCGAGCGAAGATGTGCTGCGTCAGCGGATGAACACTGACGACGATGTGCGGACACCAGCGCTCGAAAATCTCCGTTACGTAGCCAATGCAGCGCTTATGGAAAAACTCGCGCGTCTCCGGCCGGAACCTGTTCACAAACCAGTAGAGGTATTTCATCCAGTGCTGCCGGTTGCGCAAAATCCAATTGTATCCGCCAACCAACCGCGCGGTGATTGAGTGCGACTCTTCAACCGCTTTGACAACGCGTACTGCATACGACTGTCCATCAAAAAATTTCTGCACGCCCGCCACGATCGCCGCCGCCGCCGAGCGGTGGCCGCCGCCCGTGTCGGATGAAAGGATCAGGATTTTTGGAATGCGTTGCGGCATTGATCTGTTCGGCTTCTGTCCGACAAACTTCAGTTTGTCGTTACTCTGATCCTAAGCATCTGGCTGAACGAAAATCGACAAACTAAAGTTTGTCGGACATTATAGATCACTCCCTGACGGTCACACCATCCGGCTCAGGGTGCAGATGATCCATCTTCTTCCGCGCCTTCTTCATCTCCCGCTCGAGCTTCTTAATCTGAATCAAGTGACCCGGATTGAAAGGCAGCGATGGATAGTAGCTATTTGATTCGTGAGTGCAGAAGCAACCGTCCAGAGCTTTCTTTCTGCGTTCCTTCATTGCCGGCGACAGCCAGAGCTTCTGGAAGTTCCAGTCGAAGTCGCGCAGGTTTCCTATCGGCGCGAGATTCTCGCAGGATGAAACCGTGCCTTCATCGTAAATCACGCCGCCGGCAGTGCCCGCGTAACACTTCATTTGCGCCGTCTGCGTTTCCTGCGTCTTGGCGATCAGCCCGTGCATGTAAATATCGATTGCGGCTTTAAAGAAGCCCTGCTTGCCGCCGTAGTTATTCTTGATGGCTGCATGCCGCGAATCGTCGTCGATCATGTTGGCCAGCTTGGCATAGCGCGAGTGATCGATTTCGAGTTCCACCAGAACGGCTGAGGGCGGACGGATGTAATTGAAGTTAACTTTGTCGGGCCGCAGGTCATACTTC
>JANMVC010000225.1:0-3681 GCA_031392315.1 Pyrinomonadaceae bacterium
GTCAGCGACACCAGCCGTCGACGCTTCCGTTTACGCAGCTCACTGATCGCCAGATTCGTGGCGATCCGGTAAATGTAAGTCGAAAATGCGTACGTCGTCTGATATCGGTCCGCTGCCCGGTACACCCGCACGAAAGTCTCCTGCGCTAGATCAACTGCGCCATCGTAATCGTTGGTCATCCGATAGATGTAACTCGTAATCTGATTCCGATAACGGTTAACCAGCTCCGCAAAGGCATCCTCGTCGCCAATCCGCGTGGCTTCGATCAGCGCATGATCGGTTGCCGGGCCCGCCACAAGTTCGGACCGCACCGCGGCGGAGAAAGTGAAATCACTAATCGTGCTAATTGTGTCCATCAGGGCAGGTAGGCTCTCACACGCGCTGACGAGTTCTTTCCAGTATTAAACCGCTTGTCGCGACTCTTCGGTTCGGCCGTTCGCCTAATCATAACCCCGACAGATGACCGTCCGCAGCTTATACACGCTCGAGCCTGCCTAAGGTTCCGAAAATGGGATAAGCGATTGGAGAGGCGGACTTTAGGCCGGATCCGAGGCTCGACTCGCTCAAGGCGGCCTGTTGAGGTAAACGCGACCTCCCGATCAAAAGCCTGGGGCCGAGAAGAGATCAAGCCTCGGGATTTTTGAATATGCCGTCGTCGATCTTGACGCCATAGGTGATGGTGAGGATTCGTATCTCCTGCGTTTGCCTGCCTTCTTCCAGCAGGATGGTTCGGTACGGGACGCGAGTGCTCTGCACCAACCGGTAGTCCAAAAATTTGCGCGTGTACTTAACCGGAGTTGCGCCTTCGGATGGAGCAGCTTCATATTCGAGCCAGAGGACTTGAAACGACTTGGAGCTGATGTAATAGCGCGTCGATAGCTTATCCTTGTCTACCAGGTCGAGGATAAAAAGGTCGATCCCTTTTATCTTTTCTCGTCCCACCAGCGTGAGCGTCGAGCCGCTTTCGTTGTATCGCAAAAGCGAGTCGATGCTGTGGCGATGCTGTGATCGAAAGGTGCTGGCGGCATCGGCCCTGGGGACGAAAGTCGAGCCGTTAATGATTCCCCATAAGCGGCCGTCGCCATAGATTAACGAATACTCCAGCGAGGGCGTCTTCTGGTCGAGGCGCACCTTGTCCTTGTCTGCGTTATCGCCACGGACAAATCGGCGCTCGTAGGACGACTCCTCGCTCTTTCCGTCGACGGTAAAACGCGTCAGGCGACCGCGCTCAACACCGTTCCTGCGGATCTGGGCCAACACCGGGCGCGAACCGTAGGAGAATATCGTGATCTCCGCAACTTGCACGGCGTTGATGTTATTGAAATTCTTATCGACCTTGACCGGTTTCGCCTCAGCTGGCGCCGGAGTGGCCTGGGGCGTTGGCGTCGCCTGTGGCTGTTGAGCCGAGGCTAACTCAAATCCGGAAGTGGCTGGGCTAAACAAGAGCGCCAGAAGGAATGCGGAGGCAATAAAGAAACGAAGCAAGAAGTTCTCCTCGGGAGCGTCCAGAATTTTTGAGATGAAAGTGGTTACCCAAAATCGAGCGCGCGAATTGTAACATAAGGGCGCCGAAACACCTTTTTGGGAAAGTTCTTCATTGATGCGCTGGTGATGCTGCCTGGATGCCTCCAACCGGCGAAAGGGCCGAAGTTGAGCGCCGAGCCCTTTGTGACGAAACCAATCTCGCGTGATATTCTGTGACCACGCTATCATTTCAATAGACACTTTTTGGAAAGAAGGACAGGTGCATTATGAAGAAGGTTGGCATTCTGGTCGGACGCGAAAAGACGTTTCCAGACGCGTTGATCAAGAATATTAACGAACGCGGCAAAGGACAGATAACGGCGGAATTCATGAGCCTCGGAGGCATCAAGCATGACGATCCGCCGCATTACGACCTGGTGATTGACCGTATTTCACACGAAGTTCCCTACTACCGGGCCACCCTGAAGCGGCTGGCGCTCGAAGGCTGCATCATCATCAACAATCCGTTTTGGTGGTCGGCTGACGATAAGTTTTTCAATTATTCGCTGGCTACCAAGCTCGGCGTGGCAGTGCCCCGAACCGTTTTGCTGCCGCAGAAGGACTACATCAGCGGCATCGTCAGCGAGAGCCTTCGCAACCTGGAGTTTCCGCTCGACTGGCAGGCGATTGTTGACTACGTCGGCCTCCCGGCGTTTCTGAAGCCATTTGATGGCGGCGGCTGGAAAAACGTATCGAAAGTAAACTCAATCGAAGAACTTTGGCTCGAGTATGACCAGACCGGAACGCTCTGCATGACGTTGCAGCAGGGTATCGACTTCGATCAGTTTGTCCGTTGCTATTGCGTGGGCCAGGATGAAGTGATGATCATGGCTTACGACCCGCGCAAACCGTATCTATCGGGAGAGCAGTATGTCCACAATCCCGATTACCTTTCGCCGGAGATGCATGCTCGGGTAACCCATGATGTCCGCACCTTGTGTACGGCGCTTGGTTACGATCTGAACACCGTCGAGTTTGCGATTAAGGACGGTGTTCCCTACGCGATCGACTTTATGAACCCCGCGCCCGATGCGGAGTTGGCATCAGTCGGCGAGTTTTATCACAACTGGATAACGAACGCGGTAACCGATCTGGTCTTCAAGCGCCTCGGCGAACAGCGCGAAGCGCCACGGTATCGCTGGGACGCGTTGCTCAGTCCGGCGCCGGTCAGTACAAAGGCCGTGACGGTAACAGCCGATGAAGGCGGGACGCGGGCGGTTGCTGCCACCGCCTCGGAGAGTCCGAACGCGGCGACGGATGGCGTTGCTGGCGGTAAGATCGGAGCGCGCGCAATTCGAGAAGCGAAGCCCGAAACCACACAAAAGGCCGCGCCGCGGAAGAACCTGAAGACAGCGCCTCCTAAGGCGAAGACCACCTGAGGGCGAGTCCGTTGTTTCAAACAAAAAAGGTAGGGGAGCTTTTGCTCCTCTACCTTTTTTTTTATTTCGCGCCCAGGGGTTGATTCGGCGGCTATTAAAGGGAAGGCTCCGTTCGCGGCCGGCGTCTCGGCGCCAGCAGCTTTATGGCAAACAGGCTGGAGATCCAGGCGACCAGCGAGGACGAAGCCAGCGACCAGCAAATGCCGGCGATTGACGAGTCAACGTAGGGACCAATGAGGGCAACGAGAATGCTGGCGTTGGTGACTCGCGCGGCGAGCCGGCGCACTCGCAGTGAATACTGCAGCCAGTTTATCCGGCGCAGCTCAGTGGCCAAAAAATCATCGTCGTCATTTAGCAGTGCATAGTAATCGGCCTCCCGGCGTGCATAGGCCGCCAACGATTTCTCCGAAGACGCCCGCGCTGCTTCGCGATACTGATGGATCACATGCGCGAGTTTCCCATCGCGCAGCGCCAGATTGGCCATCCCCATCCGCGAACGGTAATTCGCTGATTCCAGGTCTATCGACTTCTGAAAACTGTGCTGAGCTCGAGCAACTTCGCCCCACTCCAGAAAACTTTCGCCAATCAGCGCCAGCAAGCCTGGCTCTTTGCCCGCCCGCATCGCGGCCAGTCGCAGCGCAGCGCGGGCCCGCGACAAGAGTTTCGCGTCGCTCAAACTGCTCGCTTGCGAGCGAAGTAAACGAGCGAAGTCGAAAATTATCCGCCCGTTTCCGGGACTGATTATCAGCGCCCGGCGAAACGCTTCCCGCGCCTGGTT
>JANMVC010000310.1:0-4681 GCA_031392315.1 Pyrinomonadaceae bacterium
ATCGGCTGGCACGACGATGTTGACGCCGCGCGCGACGAGGTCCAACGGGCCATCACGCGCGTGTCTCAAGGCGCCGGCGTGCTTCTGCTGACTGACATGTTTGGCGGCACGCCGACAAACATCGCATCAATGTTTCTGGACGAAGGAAATGTGGAAGTGGTAACCGGAGTCAACTTGCCGATGGTCATCAAGCTGGCCAGCCAGCAAACCAGCACCTCGCTAATCGATACCGCGCGTCGAGTTTGCGATCTGGGTCGCCAGGGGATCTATCACGCCGGGGATCTGCTCGCCCCGCCAGCCAATCCAGCCAAGAGCAGTGGTAAAGAATGATCGCGCGCAAACTCGTGGTTAAGGCCCGACTCGGATTGCACGCCAGAGCTGCCGCCAGGCTGGTGCGCGTGGCCAATGGTTTCCAAAGTAAAGTTGAATTGCGCCGCCTCGGAGGGAGCGTACCGGGTGCCGTCTCCAACGATCAGCGAGTTGACGCAAAGTCGATCCTGAGCGTCCTGATGCTGGCGGCCACTTCCGGAACTCAACTCGAAGCTACCGCTGAGGGCAGCGACGAAGAGGCCGCGATGAACGCGATCGAGGCGCTCTTCGCGGATGCGTTTGGCGAAGTGGAAATGGGGCTGGCGAAGTGACGACGCAACCGCGAGAAATTCGTTGCCAGGGGCTGGGCGTCTCGGACGGCGTAGTAATCGGACAGGTGATGCGCCTCCATGACGGCACGCCGCACGTCTACCGCTGGAGAATTAGCGATGATGCGATCGATGCTGAGTGCCAGCGATTCAGCGTCGCCGTTGATCTGGCGCGGACACGCGTGCAGTCAATCAAAGAATATGCCGGGGAACGATTTGGCGCCGATCACTCTTACATCTTCGATGCCCACCTGCTCATGCTTGACGATGCGAAACTGACTGAGGCCATCGAGCGCGAAATAACCTCCGGCCACGCCAACGCCGAATGGGCCGTAAAAGTGGTCGGCGACCGGCTCATATCGCTTTATTCCGAGATCAAGGACGACTACTTGCGCGCCCGTGTCACTGATGTGGAAGACGTACTGCAGCGACTGTTGGTCGCCTTGAGCGGAGCGCCGAACGAGCCGCGAGATCTTTCGGAAGATGCTGTCATCGTAGCGCAGGATCTGCTGCCTTCGGCGGTAGCGGAACTGGACTTGCGCCACGCGCGAGCTTTGGCCACGGATTCGGGAGGCTGGACGTCGCACACCGCAATCCTGGCAAGGGGAGTAGGCATTCCGGCGGTCGTGGGCCTGCGCGATTTCTTTCGGCAAGCCAAAACTGGTGACCGAATTATTGTTGACTCAGGTCGCAACGAAGTAATTCTCCATCCTTCAGCAGCGACGCTCGAAGTCTATCGAACCCGCTCGGCGGCAACCTTGAAACCTACCGCCCTTGATTCGCAGGACCGAAGTCCATTGCTGACAACCGACGGTGTGGAAATAATATTGAGGGCAAATATTGAAGTGCCCAGCGAGTTTGCCGGTGTCGCGAAGTATGGCGCGCGCGGCGTTGGGCTTTATCGTTCGGAGTTTCTCCTGGCGCACCGCGGTTCATTTGTTTCCGAAGATGTGCAACGCGTCGCGTACGAACGGATCGCCAAACTCGCCGGCGACGATGGCGCGGTGGTGCGGCTGTTTGATCTAGGCGCGGGGTCTCTCCGCGAAGCTGGCGACGCTCAATCGCCGGAACCGGAAAAGAACCCGGCGCTGGGTCTCCGCGCCATACGTTTCAGCTTGCGTAACGAGGAGATCATGCGGACGCAGATTCGCGCGATCCTGTTAGCAGCGAAAAATGGTCGATTGAAAGTTGTGTTGCCGATGGTTGCTGATGTGAGCGACGTCAATCGCGCGCGGGCAATTGTTGCGGACGAGGCTGCGAAGCTCGCGCTCGCTGGGCGCGCATTCGCGGATGTGAGCGTCGGCGCGATGATTGAGCTTCCGTCCGCGGTGTTAATGGCGGCGAGCATCGCCAGGGTGGTCGACTTCTTCGAACTTGGTACAAACGATCTTGTGCAATACACGCTGGCAGTGGACCGCGGAAACGATGAGGTTGCTGACTGGTTTCGCACTCTCCATCCCGCCGTGCTGCAGAGTATCGAGCGCAGCCTGGATGCGGCCCGCGCTGCCGGTATCCCGACAATTGTTTGCGGCGAGATGGCGTCCACTCCGGCCTACGCTGTGCTGCTGATTGGCCTCGGAGCCACGGAGCTGAGCATGACTCCGTCTGCCATCCCGCGCGTGAGGCGGGCGCTGGCAGGTGTGAGTGCGGCAGACGCGCGGGCCATCGCTCAAGACTGTCTGAGGTGTACCACAGCGGACGAGGTCGAAGATCTGGTCCGGGAGCGGTTCATCGCGCTGTGGCCGGATTTGTTTTCCACAGCAAACCTGCCGACTCCCCGATCTAGCTAGAACTCCGGCGTTTGCCTTCTGAAACTGCCCTAAGAAGTCGCGAATCCTGGGAACCTTCCTCAAGTCGACCCTCCTCGAGGGCGCTCGACGCAATCCCGCAAAAGAAAGCCAACAGTTCTAAGAAACCGGCCCCTTTGGGTGTTTATTACTAATGGCGCGCAGTTTCATAGGCCCTGCGCCGCTTTGCTAAGGCCGCGGTCAAGCGAGGATTAGAGAAGATCATGAAGAAATTAGTTTTCCTGACAGGTGCGATTGTTGTCACGCTAACCATGCTGGCAGGCTCCGCTCTGGCGCAGGTGCAATCGGTCGCTGCGGCGAATCGACAGCCAGCGACGAAGACTTCCGCGGGCGACCAGAGCCAGCCAAGCCGCACAAACGCCACGAGGGCCCGCGTGTTAGGGCAGGAAAGCAAAACCTCGCGCAACGCCGCGCCGGTCGAGACTCCCAATTTTCAAGCGCATGCGGAAAAGGTTTCCAAGTATTCTTCAGAACCAACTTCGGTGGCCGCGCCTGTCGCGTCAACCGAAACTGCTGCGCTTAACGCCACAGCAAACCGCGCACGAACTGTGTCAGAGAAGACGCCGGTTGGCGGCATGGCCGCTTTGTCCAAGGCTGCCAACACCATTGTCCCCGCCACGGCCAGTCAGCATTATCGCGTCGGAATTCGCGATGTGCTGGACATTCAGTTAGCGGGCCAGTCTGGCAAGGAGTCGACCCTGTTCACGATTGCCGATGGCGGTCTCCTGGAATATCCGTTAGCGGGTGGTCCGATCGCCGCGGCTGGCATGACGACGGCGGAAGTCGCCGCGCTCTTGCGACAGCGCATCAAGATTTTGGATAACCCGACGGTGACTGTAAGAGTCCGCGACTATGCCAGCCACAGCGTCACTGTCACCGGCTTTGTGGCGGCGCCCGGTGTGAAAAACCTGCGTCGCGAAGCGGTGCCGCTTTACACGTTGCTCGCCGAAGCCCTGATGATGCCCGAAGCTGCCAGCGCCACTATCTCGCGACAGGGTCGCGCGCTAATCTTCGTGGACTTGAAAGATTCGAAGCTGGCCGCGACGCTCGTCCTTCCGGGTGATGTCATTAAGGTTTCAGGAGCTGCGGTCGCGACGGAGTTCTTTTTTGTGGGCGGCGAGATCAATGCGCCGGGGCAAAAACCCTTTCATGCCGGCGTTACCTTAACGCAAGCCATCCTGGCTGCGGGTGGAACCACGCGGACTGCGGGCTCCAAGGTTCGGGTTTCAAGGCAAGGCGCTGATGGACGACTGTCGACGGAGGAATACAACCTGCGAAAGATACAGGATGGGAAGAACCCCGATCCGGTTTTGCAAAAAGGCGATCGGATTAATGTTGCCGGGGATCGCTGACAAGACTGTTTTAGGAATGATTACGAGAGCGGCTCTTCGGAGCCGCTCTTTTTTTATCAGCGCAGGCCTGGGCGTTGACTTTGGAGAGGCGTCAGGAATCGCCGTTAGGGTTTCCTTAGGACCTTCGCCTTCATGTCGAATGGCAGCGCCGAGACGGTTCAGCGTTCGAAGGTGTTGCAATCCTGAAGGGCGGCCATTATCGCGAAGCGCTCAAGGTGACACGCCGACCGTTTTCGGGTTATCGAGATACAATGTGCGCTACTATGAGTTTGGCGGGCATGCTATTGCGGTTACTCCTGTTATCCGAGGTCGCTGTGCTTGAGCGATCGGCAGCGGCTGGAAAGCTTAACGCAGCCTGATCGTGCCAGCCCTGCCAGAGGTGTGCACAGGCCCCAGATGGCGCATCAATGTCCAAATGAAAACACCCTCCGCATCGTTGGTTCACGTCCTGATCGGCAAGTCTATTGCTGAGACTCTGTTAGTTGGCGCGCTGGCGGTGTTCACTTTCGTGACTGTGTTGCCTCCCTATTTTCATGGGTGGAGCGAAGCAAACGAGCAAGGGATCGCAGGCTGGGCGGTCAATAACGCGGCGCCGTGGGATCGGGTTGAAGTCCAGCTTTTCGTCGATGGCAGATTCGTCGCGCAGGCGGTAGCAAATCAGTCGCGGCCGGATGTGCAAGCGGCAGGCTGGGCGAAAGACGAATGGCATGGCTACATGTTTTCCCTCACCGCACTAGCTGCCGGCCGACACGAAGCGCGAATCTATGCCTTGCACGACAGCGGCGCGGGTACACGGAAGACTCTGCAGCTTCTCGGCGATCCAGTTTCATTCTCGATCGATTCAAATGGGAAACTAACTGCGCCCGACCGTAAGTAACGGCGC
>JANMVC010000477.1:0-5535 GCA_031392315.1 Pyrinomonadaceae bacterium
AGCGCCCTCCGACCGCTCGCCGGTCCCTACGCGGAAAAACTATTTGCCATTGGGTTATTCGGCGCTTCGATGTTGGCCGCAGGCGTGTTGCCGCTGGCCACTGCATATTCCATCAGCGAGGCACTTGGTTTTGAGAAGGGCGTGTCCCGCAGTTTCCGCGAAGCGCCAATATTCATCGGCGTGTTTACTTTTCTGGTAGCCGTGGGCGCCGCGATAGCAGTCATCCCAAACCTGCCGCTAATCAAGGTGCTGCTCGTGACGCAGGTAATCAATGGATTGCTGCTGCCGATAATTCTTTTTGCGGTGCTGCGGCTGGTTAACGATCGCGAGCTGATGGGCGCGCATGTGAACGGACGCATCTTCAATATCGGCGCGAGACTAACGGCTATTATCGTGACCGCGCTGTCGCTGCTGTTTATTCTCGTTACCCTTTTCCCAAATCTCTTGCGCCGGTAGCGCCGATGGCATCCAGTTTCGGGTAATTGGATCTCGCCAACCCTCGGGGATCAGTGATAAAAGAATAGCGTCATCCGACTTCCAAGCCCTAAGTTCTCGAAACGAGAGCCACAAACACGACGGTGAGCCGACCCCAATCCAAGAACAACTTTGCCTTCTTCTTCATAGCCACGGCAATCGTCGGGTTAGCAATCTTCGTCGTCTTTTATTTTGAGTCCACGCTTCAGGGCCTATTGAGCGCTCGCATGGGCAAGCTGGCAGCCCAGGCAACCACGATTGTTCACGTCCTCCAGTTAGTCTCTCTGGGGATACTCGCTTATCTCGTAGTCCGCGCCATTAATGTCCTCATCTTCGGCCTGGTGTTCCGTCTGCGTCGTGGGTTTGAAGCTCCTGCCCTGGTTCGAAATATCTTTTCGATCGTCGCGTTCACCGCGCTATTTTTGATTATCTTCACGATCATGTTCCCCGACGTAAACCTCGGGGCGCTCTTCACTACCTCTGCCATCTTCGGCGTCATATTGGGTTTGGCGTTGCAAGATACGCTGGGAAATTTCTTCGCCGGCATCTCGCTGCAAGCGGATCGGCCATTTCAGGTTGGCGACGTGATCACCGTAGGAGCTTTAAGGCACACGGGCGTAGTTGAAGAGATAACCTGGCGAGCGGTAAAGATCAGAACGTTTTCCAATCACGTGGTGCTGTTGAGCAATAGCACGGCGGCCAAGGAACCGATCGAAGTTTGTCCACGCGACAACTTAAACGCGCGGCT
The DNA here is from genome assembly GCA_031392315.1 of Pyrinomonadaceae bacterium. Taxonomy (GTDB): domain Bacteria; phylum Acidobacteriota; class Blastocatellia; order Pyrinomonadales; family Pyrinomonadaceae; genus PSRF01. Next base: position 1,223 of record JANMVC010000477.1, read on the forward strand.
CGTCTTCTTTAACACGCTCTACACCGATTCTCCGGCGAAGGCAATTCACGTTGCGCGCGAAGCCGTTCGCGAGGCCGATAATGTTTCGCAAAAGATAACGCCCATAGTTCGCATTAGAAACCTGGGTGACAGTGGTGTCGAGTATGAGGTCAAGTATTGGCCGGTCGACTATTCGAGACATCACGATACGGATGCGCTCGTGCGACAGCGAATCTGGTATGCATTTCGACGTGCCGATCTCAATTTTGCCTATCCCACCCGCACGCTCATCGTGGAACGAAAAGCAAAACCAGGCGAGCACGCGAGTGACGGTGGCGCCATTGCCGAGCGACTTAGCGCCGTCGATATCTTTGCTCCGCTCTCAACGGAAGAAACGATCATGCTCGCCCAGGCCGCGACCAGCCATGTATTCGCTCCCGGAGAAACCGTTATCAGGGGCGGCGATCCTGGCTCATCAATGTTCGTCGTGCATAACGGACGAGTGAGTGTCCAGGTCACCGAAAATGATCGCGCGCGCACGGTCGCCACCCTCACTGACGGCGCCTTCTTTGGCGAAATGGCCCTCCTAACCGGCGAGCCGAGAACCGCCAGCGTAGTAGCCGACGAAGAAACCGAAGTGTTGGAGATCGGACACGCGGCGATGAAGCGCGTTTTCGACAACAACCCGGACCTGGTCGAGTCGCTCAGTCACATCATCGCCGAGCGCCGCCAGGGATTGGCAGCAACCGAAGATCTCTCCGGCTCTCGCGAGGACGAGTCGGCTGGTCTCCTCACCTCAATCAAGCGATTCTTCGGCATGAAGTAACCCATCAAACCCGCCCGGCCGCCGTTGAACCTTCGCCGGACAACTGCGAATCCACGAGATTTCTTTGGGAGTTTCAGTGCTTTCCGGCTAACTTGACAGCCCTAGACTCAGATATTATTATTCCGCAGCGCTCACCAATCAAGGGTTGCTGACGAAGGTGGCCTTCGGGAGCGTTAAGTGAAATCAGGAGGAGAAGAAAAATGCCGATAGTTCGTTATGACCCTTTCCGCGATTTGCGAACCTTACAGGAAGAGGTGAATCGACTCTTTTCAACTAATCTAACCAGAGGCTTCGGCGAGGAAGGAATTGGCCGGGGCGCTTGGAATCCCAGCGTGGATATTTACGAAAACAAAGAGCATATTGTGCTCGAAGCGGAGTTGCCGGGAATGAACCGTGAGGACTTCGAACTCTCCGTGGAAAATAATGTGATTACCCTCCGCGGCGAACGTCAGTTTGAAAAAAAGGACGAGACCGATAATTATCATCGGGTCGAGCGTTCCTATGGTTCGTTTACCCGTTCGTTCACGTTGCCGCAGACGGTTTCGGCTGACGGCGCCACGGCGGAGTATCGGAATGGCGTGTTGCGCGTGACCCTGCCGAAGCGTGAAGAGACCAAGGCGCGCCGCATCCAGATCAGTGGCGAGGGCACAGCTTCTTCGGCCAGGACCATTGAAGCAAAACCTGAAAGCGGGACGACGGAAAAGTCGAAAGCAGCGACGGGCGGCAGCTAACTAGCTACTGCCCTGAGCAGCCAGGGATCATAGGAAACAAGCGGGGTGGTTCGAAGTGTTTCCCACTTCTGAACGCCCCGCTTAAGATTCAAAAGAGTAGAGTGAAGCCAGGATGCGTCTAGACAAATTTACGCTGAGAGCGCAGGAAGCGATTCAAGCGGCCATCGAGCTCGCGGAACGCAATCAGAACCAGCAGGTGGAGCCTGAGCATTTGTTGGCAGCCATGCTCGAGCAGCCTGAGGGCGTCGTACGCCCGATCCTGGGTAAGCTGGCGGCGAACGTGTCGGTGGTGCTCAACGACGTGCAAGCTGCGATAGGACGCTTTCCGCGCGTTGAAGGCGGACAGCAGTACATGAGTCCGCGGCTCACGCAGATTTTCACTGCGGCGCAAAAGCACGCCGACAAGATGAAGGACGAGTTTAACTCGACTGAGCATCTGCTGTTGGCGCTGGTAAACGAGAAGGATGGCGAGGCTGGAAAAGTTCTTCGCCAGCATGGCATAAAGCCAGGTGATCTTCTCAAAGTCGTGGAGCAAATGCGCGGTGGGTCGCATATCACCGATCAGAACGCGGAACAAAACTACCAGGCGCTCTCAAAATATGCGCGCGATCTAACGGAGCAGGCCCGCAAAGGCAAACTCGATCCGGTGATTGGCCGCGACGAGGAAATCCGCCGCACCATTCAGGTCCTCTCCCGTCGGACAAAAAACAACCCAGTCTTGATTGGTGAACCCGGCGTCGGCAAGACCGCCATCGTTGAAGGCCTGGCGCAACGCATCGTCTCCGGCGACATTCCCGAGACGCTGAGAAACAAACGTTTGGTCGGTCTCGACTTAGGAGCCATGCTGGCCGGCGCGAAATATCGAGGTGAGTTTGAAGATCGACTGAAAGCAGTGCTCAAGGAAATTGAGAACGCGCAGGGACAAATAATTCTATTCATCGATGAGCTGCACACTCTCGTCGGCGCCGGCGCTTCAGAAGGCGCGATTGACGCTTCCAACATGTTGAAGCCGGCGCTGGCCCGTGGTGAACTGCGCTGCGTGGGCGCCACCACGCTCAACGAATACAAGAAATACATCGAGAAAGATGCGGCGCTCGAACGACGTTTTCAGCAAATCTATGTGGGCGAGCCGACCGTGGAAGATACGATTGCGATTCTCCGGGGCCTCAAGGAAAAGTATGAAGTGCATCACGGAGTGCGCATCAAGGATTCCGCGATCGTGGCCGCTGCCACGCTTTCCAACCGCTACATCACGGATCGTTTTCTGCCGGACAAGGCCATCGACTTGATTGATGAATCCGCCTCGCGTCTCAGAATTGAGATTGATTCATTGCCGCAGGAGATCGATCAGCTTGAACGTGAAATAGTCCAACTCGAGATTGAACGTCAGGCTTTGCAACGCGAGGAAGACGCGAAGTCGAAGGCGCGCCTGCAGCAGATCGAGCAGCGCATCGCTGACCTGCGGGAGACTTCGTCGGGCATGAAAGCGAAATGGCAGTCGGAGAAAGAGGCCATCGAGCGCATGCGCAAAGCCAAAGCCGAACTCGAGCAGCTCAAGCTGCAACTGGATCAGGTCCGCAACGCCGGCGACCTCGCGCGTGCTTCTGAGATTCAGTATGGGCAGATTCCGGAGCTGGAAAGAAAGTTCGTCGAAGAACAGGAGAAACTGGCGGAGTTTCAAAAAGACGGAGTGATGCTCAAGGAAGAGGTTGACGAGGAAGACATTGCCCAGGTCGTGGCCAAGTGGACTGGCATTCCGGTTTCCAAAATGCTGGAGGGCGAGATGCAGAAACTGGTGACGATGGAAGAGCGCTTGGGCGATCGCGTCATTGGTCAGGAGGAGGCTCTGGCGGCTGTGGCGAATGCGGTGCGCCGCGCGCGCGCAGGCCTACAGGATCCAAATCGTCCGGTCGGTTCGTTTATTTTCCTTGGCCCCACCGGCGTAGGGAAAACGGAGACCGCGCGATCACTGGCGGAGTTTTTGTTTGACGACGAGCGCGCCATGATTCGTCTCGACATGTCCGAGTATATGGAGAAGCACGCCGTGGCGCGGATGATCGGAGCGCCTCCTGGCTATGTCGGTTACGAAGAGGGAGGCCAATTGACGGAAGCGATACGCCGCCGGCCTTACGCGGTCGTGTTGTTCGACGAAATCGAAAAGGCGCACCCCGACGTTTTCAATGTGCTTTTGCAAATTCTCGATGACGGTCGGCTGACCGACGCCAAGGGCCGCACCGTCGACTTCAAAAACACCGTGCTGATCATGACGTCGAATCTCGGTTCGCGCGAAATTCAGGAGGCTGACGGCGATGAGAGCCAGGTACGCGATACTGTCTTGCAGGAACTCCAGGCCCATTTTAAGCCTGAGTTTCTGAATCGTGTGGACGACATCGTTATTTTCCACCAGCTATCCCGCGCGCAGATTGTGAAGATCATCGATGTGCAGCTTGAAAAACTGCGTAAGAACCTGGCGGAACGAAATATTCATTTGGTTTTGGACGACAAGGCGAGAGATCTGCTGGCGCGGGAAGGTTACGATCCAATGTATGGCGCGCGGCCGCTTAAGCGTGCGATCCAGTCGTTGATCCAGAATCCGCTGGCGGTAAAACTCTTGCGCGGCGAAATTCTGCCGGGTCAGACGGTGACGGTCACGACTAAGGGCGAGAACCTGGACTTTAAAAACGAAGTCGCATCAGCCGCGGTATGACAGCCGCCCTCGGGTTAAGAAGGGGCAACGGCCGGGAGCGCAGGCATCCTGCCTGTAGGTGTATAGAGTA
>JANMVC010000512.1:0-2776 GCA_031392315.1 Pyrinomonadaceae bacterium
CCGGCGTCAGCCGCTTCGTGGTTGCTTCGTCAGCAACATGCTTCGCTCCGTTTTCACAAAACTCAAAGTGGGAGCGTTCGCCGTCAGGCTCGGGCCAGGCGCATCCAGGACAATCGAATCCATCTTTCTGGTTAAGCTTCAACAAGGAGCGCACACCACGTCCCACGCCCATTTCGGCCCACACAGTTTTGGCGGTCGCTACAATCGAAGGTATGCCGCCAGCCGCTTTGCTGATTGGTTCGATTTGGACCAGCGAGGGTTCTTCCGGCGACTGCGCGCTCGGCTGAGTTGTAGGGTCGCGGACTGGCATCTTGTTTCCTATCGGACGGCTGCATTCTAAACCATGCGCCCAAAGTTTGACTTGCCCGCGGCTTTTAGCTTAAAAGTTTCTGCTCCACTGAAACTGAATTCTTTCACACTACTTCGTCTAACTGAGGAAAAGTCCGATGACTCGTTTACTCTTTCGCTTTGTTGTTGTGTCTTCTGTCTTCGCTTCCGTTCTAGCGCTTGCCAATGCACAGGTTAAGCCCGGACGCGATCCCAACCAACCGAGCGATGAGGAATACACGAAGAAGATCCGCGAATACACAACCGAGGCTTTCTTCAATTCTCCGTTGACTGACTACCTGCCCGCCTCGCCAACTGTGCCAACTCCGAAAGCTGTGTTGGGCGACGTAGCGGGCGCGCCGGGCAAGCTGCCGTACAGCGAAGAAGTGCATCGCTACATGCGCATGCTGGAGAAAGCGAGCCCGCGGGTGAAGGTGTATTCGATTGGCACGTCCGAAGAAGGCCGCGAGATGATTGCCGTAGCCGTGGCTTCCGAAAACCTGCTGTCGCGTCTCGACGAAAATCGCGCCCGTCTCGCCAAGCTCGCTGACCCGCGCGCAATCAATATGGATGAGGCCGAAGCTGATCGGCTGGTCGCTGCTTCTTTTCCGGTTTACTACATCACCGGCGCACTTCATTCCAACGAAACCGGCTCGCCCACGGCATTGATGGAACTCGCGTACCGGCTCGCCGTCGATGAGAGTCCCTACGTCAAGTCCATTCGCGACAACGTGGTCACGTTGATTACGCCGGTGACCGAAACAGACGGACGCGATCGCGCGGTCGATATTTACAATTGGCACCTGGCCCATCCGAAAGAGAATTGGCCGCCGCTGATTTACTGGGGCCACTACGTCGCCCACGATAACAATCGCGATGCCATCGGTCTTTCATTAAAGCTCACGCGCAACGTCCTCAACACCTACCTCACCTGGAAGCCGCAGGTGCTGCACGATCTGCACGAATCAGTTCCTTATCTCTACGACAACACAGTCGGCGATGGCCCCTACAACGCCTGGGTCGATCCAATCCTGACTGACGAATGGCAAATGATCGGCTGGAACAATGTTTCTGAGATGACGAAGTTTGGCATGCCCGGCGTGTTTGCGCATGGAAACTTCGACACCTGGTCGCCCGGCTATCTGATGTTCATCGCGGCCACTCACAATGGCATCAGCCGGCTCTATGAAACTTTTGGCAACGCCGGCGCCGACACTGTCGAGCGCACGCTTGATGCTGACGACTACAGCCGGAAATGGTATCGGCAGAATCCGCCCTTGCCGAAAGCAAAATGGTCGCAGCGCAATAACAACAACTATCAGCAGACGGCTTTGCTGGTGACGCTCAACTACTTCAGCAACAACACCAAGCTCTTTCTCAAAAACTTTTATGCGAAGAGCAAGCGCTCGGTGTTGAAGCCGAAAAATGAAGGCCCTGCGGCCTATGTCTTTCCCGGCGGCGATCCGCGCTCGGGTAATCAGGCTGAACTGCTCAGAACCTTGCAGGCCCAGGGCGTTGAAATCAGCCGCGCCACCGCGCCGTTTACTGTTGAGCTGAAAACTAAGAAGTCGGCTGCAAACAAGAAGTCAGAAGCAGGAGCGAACCGGGGTCCCCTGCCGGGCAGCCCGGCTGGGGTGGTGGTAGCGACCGGGTCACCAGTCCAGTCCACAGCGACAGGTTCACCATCGCCATCGCCATCGCCTGCCACAACCCGCACCTTCCCGGCCGGCAGTTACATCATTCGCATGGACCAGCCCTACAGCCGCATCGCCGATGCGCTGCTTGATTACCAATACTGGGCGCCAAACGATCCGCAAACAGAAATTTACGATGACACTGCCTGGACCATGGGCGAGCTGGCGAATGTCGAAGTGGTGCGCGTTACCAGCGCGACCGTCCTGGACGCTCCCATGGAACGCGTCACCGGCGAGGTGCGCGCGCCCGGTTTGATTAACGGCGCCGGTCAGGTCTACCTGATCAATCATAACGCCGACAACAATCTGGCGACGCTACGTTACCGTTTGAAAGATCTGGATATCAACGCGGCAGAAGAACCTTTCGAGGCGGCGGGCCGCAAATTTAATCGCGGCTCGTTCATTATCCGCAAAGCCTCTGGGAGTGAACTGCAGCGCGTCGCCGCGGAACTCGGCATTTCTGTTTACGCTGTGGCCGATGCGCCGCAAGTTAAGAGTCACGCCATAAAACCCGCGCGCGTCGCGCTGATGCACACCTGGCTTTCAACGCAGGACGAAGGCTGGTGGCGCGTGGCGCTCGACCAGTTGCAGGTTCCCTTCAGCTACATCAGCACGCAGGACGTGGCGAAGGATCCGGATCTGAAGTCGAAGTATGACGTGATCATCTTCGCGCCCGTGGGCCGCGACCCGCGCGCGTTTGTTACCGGCATGCCGATGTTCGGCAATCCGCTGCCGTGGAAAACAACTTCGCTGAC
>JANMVC010000598.1:0-2916 GCA_031392315.1 Pyrinomonadaceae bacterium
CCGGCGTCGACAACTTGCTGGCGCTATACGCGGACTTCACCTAACTCGATGCAAATAGAAAAGATTTTCATTGCCACGCACAAGCACGATGTGCGTTTGGCGCGAATTTGCGTCGCCAGCATTCGCTACTGGTACCCCGAAATCCCGATCTACCTAATCAAGGACCATTACAACGGCGAGTTTTCCACGGCGGAGATTGAACGCGTCTGGAACGTTGGCATTTTTGAAACACCCCATCGCCAATTCGGCTGGGGCATGTCAAAACTCGAACCCGTCTTCAGCGAGCGCGACGTTCGCATGCTAATCCTCGATTCCGATACGGTGTTTACCGGAAAGGTTCTCGAACGACTGGAGCAGCACACCGCCGACTTTGTCGTCTCTATCGAGACGCAACCGCCGGCGCGTTTGCAGGAAATATATTTCGACCTCGACAAGCTGAAGGAGTTCGATCCCGCCTTCAGCTTTGGCGGGCAGGTCTTTAACACTGGCCAGTATGTAGCTACCGGCGGACTGCTCAACCGAGAAGACTTCGCCGCAGTTTCCTGGACGACTGCGCCCCCGTCTCTAAAGTATCCGCAGATTTTCAAGAATGGCGATCAGGGCGTGCTGAACTATGTGCTCTTGAAGAAGGTAGCGCGGGGCGAACTGACTTTGGCGGGCGATCCCTTCATGAGATGGCCGCAGGACGGGCTTGACGATATCGACCTCGCAAAACTCGCCGCCGATTCGCCCTACACCGAAGTAATTCACTGGGCGGGACTGACGCGACCGCGACTGCGCAGCATGAATCGCGCAGACATCCTCAGGTTCTTTGAAAACTTCTATTATTCCCCAATCCGTTTCGGTAAAACGAAGAACCGCCTTCGCGTTTTTGCGAACGGGCTGGCAAGAGTGGGAGTCAGAGCATCTCGACGGTTGAAACGCCGCCGCTTGTCGGCACCACCGGCGGTTGCCCGCGTATCGTGCGCGTAGTTCCTGGGAGCGTGTCAGTAGTTAGCGCAACGCAAGTGATGAATAAACCAGAGTGTCGGGTGTTGCAGGTGTTTTCAACTCTCGGAGTGGGCGGCGCTGAAGTGTGGTTGATGGCGCTGCTGAGACACTACCAGCAAGTGAAAACCGATCTGCCTGTCCAGCTTAAGATCGATATCTTGTTGACCGGTGGGCCAGGCCACTTCGACGATGAAGCCCGATCGTTGGGCGCGCGACTCTTCTATTTGCCTTACTCGAGAAGGAACCTCGTTCGCTTTGTTCCCGCCTTTCGCAAGATTCTGGCCGCCGGAAAATATCATGCGATTCACGATCACCAGGACTACCACGCCGGTTGGCACATTCTCCTGGGAATCGGACATCTGCCGCCCGTTCGCGCAGTCCACGTTCACAATCCGCTGATCCATATCGAGCATCTCGCTTCCACCCGCCTGAGAAAAGCTGTTCTGAATCTCGGCAAGAGATTGGTTGGACGTTACGCAACTCACATTCTGGGGACGTCGCGGCAATTGCTAACTGAGTATGGCTTCGACGAGAAATTATTTGCCAGCTTGCCCAAGCGCGCCGCGCACTGCGGCTTCGACGTAGCCCGCTACCTTGGCAATCACGAGGAGATGCAAGCCGACGTGCGTCAGGAATTTGGTTGGAACAAATCGTCCAGGATCGTTCTCTTCGTTGGCCGGCTCAATTCAAATCGTAACCAAAAGAACCCAGCATTCGCACTCGAAGTTGGCAGGATTTGCGCCTCCGAAGATCCAGCAGTGCAGTTGCTCGTGGTGGGCGACGGCGAGGAGATCAGAAGCCAGCTTGAAGCAGACGTGAAATCGTGGGGCCTGGAAAATAGGATTCGCTTTGCCGGCCTCAGGTCAGACGTGCCGCGGCTGATGTTGGGAGCGGACCTGCTCTTGTTTCCGTCGATAGCTGAAGGGCTGGGAATGGTGGCGGTGGAGGCGCAGGCGGCGGGTTTGCGTGTGCTGGCTTCAGACACCACGCCGCGCGAGTGCGTGGTTATCCCTGATGCCGTTGAGTTTCTCTCGCTTGATGAGGGCGCCGCACAGTGGGCCGCAGCGGTCAAACGCAACCTGGAACTACCGTTGCCAGACCGACAGAAGTGGAACGCGGCCGTGCGATGCTCGGCTTTTTCGATTGAGAATTCCGCGGCGACCCTACTGAATATTTACCAGCAACCGTTGACCGATGAGTTAAACGCTGCCTGCGCGTTGCGTGTCGAGTGGGCGGGAAACTGACTATTGCCAGACTGGGTTGAGTTTGTTTAAGTCTCGCCTGAGAAGAGCGCTGCGAATGGTTCCCGGATACCAGTTGGCAAGACGCACCGTTCGTTCACTAACCGAGCCTGAATTCCGCAATCAATGCGAACTTCAATCCTGGATTGAAACGGGGATGGAGCTGCAACACCGACTTCAGCTTGAACCGATCATCTTCAATGGCGCCAGGGCCTTTGTTCAGAGCAAGAATGGAATCGAGTATCTCTGGGACCCGAAAGCGCAAGGTGGCGCACTTGGTCTTGAGTTTGGGCTGGACTTCGAACGGCGCGAGCTTGAATGCGTCTTGTCACACCTCGCGAATGTCGACCATGAAGATTTGGTGTTCCTGGACATTGGCGCCAATTGCGGGCTGTATTCGCTCAACGTGGCGCGGCGCTTTCCCAAGTCGCACAGCTACTGCTTCGAGCCAGTTCCCAGCACGCTCGAACTTCTGTCCGCGAATGCAGGGCACAACGGTCTATCCAGCCAGATCACCATCGTCGGCAAGGCTCTGGGTGAGGAGATTAAGCCGGTGAAGATGACCGCCAGCTATTCGGCGATGGATCACCTGATTACTGCAGATGCGGGCAATGAGCTGTCGCCGCTGATTGTCGAAGTGCCTATGACTACGCTAGATACATTTGTTCGTGAACGGTTGCTCGAC
>JANMVC010000634.1:0-3918 GCA_031392315.1 Pyrinomonadaceae bacterium
CCAGTCTGCAATTTCCGTGAGTTTGGTTTCACCATCAGCTTCGCCTCGGTCGGCCGTCAGCACAGTCACTTCGTGGCCGCGCGCGGCCAGGGCTTTGGCAATTGCGCGCACCTTCGCCGGTGGCCCACCCTGGCTGAGGTAGGGGTAATAAGTCTGCGTGGTTTTCAGGATGTTCATCTTGCGAGCCGGTCTTAACAACGGATACAGCTTAGGATCGATCTTAGGCGGACTTTTCGATCGACATGGATGACCTCATCGAAAGGATCTTAGCCGTTCAAAAGTTGACCCAGTACGAGTCCGCTACCATGCGCAGAGGTTTAATGCCGACCAGCAACTCTGACAGGTAAGGAATCGCCCGGTACTTCAGGGGAAGGTATTTGACGTCACATCTCAAAACACCGGTGCCAAAAAACGCATGCGGCTTAATCGCGCCAATCTGAGATAGTTCTCCGGGCGTCCAATACCTCACATCAAAACCTTCACCTTCCTTGAATCCTCTTCTGAGTTGGTGATAGAAGGCCCGGATTCCATACTTTCCCGGTATCTCGACCAGGCTTTGCTTCGCCACACGTTTCATCTCACCAAACGCCAGCCGCGCGTCTGGTTTACTAAAGTGTTGCAGGACGCTGAACGAAAATGCCTGATCGAATGCATCGTCTGGAAATGGCAAGTAACGAGCGTCCGCGCAAATGAATTCAGCCTTTACCCCCAACTCATCGGCGACCTTGCGCGCTGCCAACAAAGCATCAAGGGCGGAATCAATACCAGTCACGCGGTAACCCTTTCGAGCAGCAGCGACGGACCATCGCCCCCAGTTGCAGCCAACGTCCAGCAGCGTTCCCTCACCATCCAGCGGCAATTCAGGAATTGGATATTCCTTGAGGTTATTATCCAGGGACTTGTACAAATAACCGGCAGCGGTAGAAACTAGTCCGGAAACATAGTCACCTTCAAAAACGGGAGTAATGCCCTTTGCCTGGTCAAGCGAGCGGCCATAGCTTGCGATTGTTTCAGGAACATCGTCACGGAGCAGAACGGGTATGCCGTCAAAGACCGGGTACTCATGTCCATTCGGGCAACGAAATTCTATCAGCGGGAGCTTATCTTTGGGACAGATGAAACTTGTCATATGGATCTTAAAGCGTCCGTAGCTTTCCGTGAGTTCTCAGCGGCGCGAATGTTCACAATGCTTTCGCGACAAAGAACACCTGCGAGTTAAGCAAAGGACCAAATGGCAGAGGTGAATACCGTTTCCGCGAAATCTTGAAACCCGATAACTTTAACTTTCGATAGTCAAATCCCATATGGCCGTAGAAATCACCTGAAGCGCCTCGATGGTCCGGGACTCGCTGGACAGCACGATAGAAAATCGACCTCAAGACATTGGCAACAGTTAGATTCCTTTCGAGAGGTCTAACCTTGAGCCAGCGCGCGAGGCTCTTGACCAAGACCGACACGCCAACTTCGATGGGGACGGAAACGATCAGCTTCCCCTGAGGCTTCAAAAGCCGGCGACACTCAGCGACAATCCGTTCCACTTCTGCTTCAGAGACATGCTCGAACACTTCAAATACGGTTACGGTATCGCAAGAACATGGCGACAACATTGAGGTGTCGGCGACCATTTCCAGCCCATCCACATCTTCGGGATTGGGGTCGTAGCCCAACAATCTCCCGCAGGGCAGCATTTTCAGTAGTCGGCCGTCTCCACAACCGTAATCGAGTATGGTTTGCTCCGGCTGGGCGTCTATCAGATGCACCGCTGTCCGAAATCTTCCCCGGTGCGAAAAGCCAAAGAGAAGAGATTTGCTGTGGGAGAGATACATGGCGACCTGGTTGACTATAAGTATCCTATTTCTTCAGCGACGCTTGAGTCGGTTCGCTCCCAGTCCAGAAGTTGGCGCTATTGCAAGCTTGTCAGTTCCTCGATCCGAATATAGCTTCTTCAACTCGGTCGCCGGTGTTTCGTCTTTGAAGAGCACCTTGTTATAGGCGTCGAGAAATATCTTGCCTGCGGCCCCGATGGAGAAATGCTCCTCAGCGATCCTGCGACCCGCAATTCCAAACTGCCTACGTAGCGCTGAATCGCGAAGCAGCGTTTCCATCGCCGCGGCCAGCGCGTTTGCGTCACCTACTGGCGTTAAAAGTCCGCTCTTCCCCTGGCTGACGGCCGTGGCCGGGCCGCCGCAATCGGTGCTGACAACTGGCAGCCCGCTGGCCATTGCTTCGAGGATTACGATGGCCAGACCTTCTTCGTCAGAGGACAGCGCAAACAGCGAAGCATTGCGGAATAGCTCGGCCAGTTCACCTCCATGCTTCGGGCCGAGCAGCCGGACCTCCTCAGCGATCCCGAGCGATTGAAGATAAAGTTGAGCGGCTTCAGATGGTGGTTCTCCAATCAGGTACAGTTTGGGAGCATCAGGGATTTTCTGCCGGAGTTGAGCATAGGCACTTAGCAGCAGCCGCACGTTTTTACGCGGGTCGGAAAACCGTGCAACGCTCAGGATGTAGCCCTGCCCCTGCTTCTCCGCTGGCGTGAACAGATTGGTATCAACTCCACAGGGCGCGAGCACCACTCGTTCTGATCCGATGATTGCCTCGACTGCCGCGCGCGTGTATTCACTGAGGGCGAACACCGTATGCGCTGCCTGGAGCCCGCGCTTCTCGCTCTGTTCGGTCAGCGGCATCATCAATGTTGACCAGGCTCGCCTGGCCATTGAACCGTTGCGAATCTGGCTTGCCCGGTCGGCCCGCGTAGTGGTCGCAGTCCAAAGCAACTTCGGACGCGCAATATCTTCGGCAATACAAACCCACGGGGGGCTGCCGACTACAAACTGGAGCAGGTCGAAGCTTTGTAATAGCTCGGTCAACTTGCGGCGCGGACGGTATCTTTGAAACTCGAGTTCGCTGCCCCAGACGCCGGCATGGGTAAAGGTCAGATCACGCCAGGGCACGCGTTCGATCCGAGGTTGACGTATCCATGTCGCGGGCGACTTCAGTTGCAGGCTGGACGCGTCGGAGGCGGAAGTGGCCAGCGAAATTAGTTCAACTTCATAACGGCCTGACTCGGTAAGTACCCGATGCAGAAATGCGATCATCGTCGGCAGACCGCCGACCGCTGACATTTCATGAGTGATAAGCGCAACTCGCTTTTTCATACCGTAGCCGTCCGCTCGCCGAAAACATCCAGGTTCGCCGCGACCCACGTGTGCAACAGCTCCAGACCCGCCGCGACGCCAATCTTCGGCTGCCAATCGAGAAGCTGTGCGGCTTTGCCGATGTCCGAAACATAGACGGGTTGATCGCCGGGACGCCAATCTTCAAAGCTATGGAGCACACTGCGTCCTGAGTTTTCGCGCAAGGCCTTGAGCAGCTCCAGCAGCGACAACGTATTGGCCGGGCCGCCACCGACATTGAAGGTCATCCCGGCCACCTCATCAATTCGGGCCATTGCCGCCAGGTAGCAATCAATCAGATCGTCGATAAAGAGAATGTCGCGCACTTGCTTGCCGGTGCCGTAGATCGTCACCGGCTTTGCCAAAGCGTGGGCGATGGTGTCCGGCGGGCCGACGCATTGGGCGCTGGAGAACATGATCGCGGAGATCGAGGGCGGCACGCGCTGCCAGATCGTCTCCACCGGGCTCGCCGCCGTCACCACGCCGCTGCTGGCTTATCTGAACCAGGGCGACCACTGCCTCATGCCCGACAGCGTCTATGGCCCGGCGCGCAACTTCGCCAACGCCACGCTGAAGCGTTTCGGCGTCGAGACCGACTTCTACAACCCAACGATCGACGAGGCCGGGCTGGCCGCGCTAATGCGCCCCAACACCAAAATCGTCTACGCCGAAAGCCCTGGCAGCCACACTTTCGAGGTGCAGGACGTTCCCGCCCTCGCCCGGGTGGCGCACGCGCATGGCG
>JANMVC010000655.1:0-4283 GCA_031392315.1 Pyrinomonadaceae bacterium
TGGGGCTGGGAAGCCAGACCGCAGCAAGGAACTTCCCACCTGATTTATGTGAACAGTAGCTTGACCATGGAACATGGTCGCCGAATGAACTTTCAGAACTTCAAAGGCCAGGCAAAGGCAAACCAAGTTAGGCAACTATTGGCCGCGATTGAGAACCTACCAGCCAATGATGATGATGAATAAATACGGTTTCAAAATTCAATGGAGTGATGAAGATCAAGGATATGTCGTTACCTCTCCGGAGTTCCACGGCCTTTCGGCCTTTGGGGAAACTGAGGAAGAAGCCTTAGCCGAAGCGAAGGTTGCCCGGCAATTGTTTATTGCCGACATGGTGGAATCTGGGGAAGAACTTCCTAGCCCGCAGAAGGTGAATGAGTACAGCGGACAGACGAGGCTGCGACTGTCAAAAACCGTACACCGTCGAGCTGCAGAAATGGCTGCTTCAGAGGGCGTCAGCCTCAATCAATTTATTGTTGAAGCAATTAATGAGCGACTCGGTGCGCAGAAAGCTGGTGGTCGCTTGGTCGATGAATTAAGGAAAGCTTTGGCAGAAAACGCTCAGCAACGAAGGGTGGATCTCGCGTCCATTAGTTGGCAAAGGGGGATTCTTCGCAGGACCGATCAGAGTCTAGGTAAGGCCCATGCCGAGACCTCAATTGAAACTTTGGGTAGCGTCCGCACTGACTTGACTAAAGGAAACTAAGATGGCTGAGGCGAATCAGATACTCTTTGACTACAAGGAAGTCGCGGAAGCGCTTATCAAGAAACAGAATATTCATGAAGGTCTGTGGGGCATCTACGTTGAGTTTGGTCTAGGGGCCATTAACATCAATACTGAGCAAGCGCCCGATTCGCTCACGCCTGCCGCAATAGTCCCAGTGCGCCGTATCGGTATCCAGCGATTTCCTGAGGCGAACAGCCTGACGGTTGATGCTGCACTGGTGAATCCGTCTGCTGGCGGTACCAAACGGTCGCCAAAACATCGCTAATCAATTCCTCTGTCGGAATTGGTTTAAGCACCGCTACCTAGACATAACCCCCCAACCTGCTCGTCAACGCTCCTTCCTTAGGCAGCCGAGTGGCCTTGTTGTATATTGACGGCAAATGTCGAAACTCCAATCCTTAGCAACGACGAACAACTGAATGGACCTGAATCACGGAGGATTTGCGGGACTTCTGCTGTTTGGCTTGCTGGCGGCAGGGGCAAATCTACTAGGTGGATTTGTTCTTATTCGCTCCGGCGCCCACCGGCTGGGAGAGCGTTTCCTCAAATACCTGGTCGCACTGGGCGCCGGCTTCATGCTGGCGGCAATCTTCATTGAGATCGTTCCCGAGAGCGTTCGCCTTTGGACGGCAAACCTCGAGGGCAAAAGCGCGGCGGAAGCAGTGGTTGGAGCGATGACGCTCCTGCTCGGCGGCTACCTGCTCATCCAACTCTTCGAACACACGATTGCACCCCACTTTCACTTCGGTGCCGAAACGCATCCAGAGTCGTTTATGAAACCCTCTGCCGCCTACGCCGCAGTCGGTGGGCTCTGGATTCACACTTTCTTCGACGGCGTTTCGATCGCCGCGGCGTTCCTGGTCGACTTCAGAGTCGGTCTGCTGGTTTTCGTGGCCATCCTGCTGCACAAAATGCCGGAAGGCTTTACGGTCGCCTCCATCATGCTGGCTTCCGGTCGTTCCGCTCGCACGGCTTTGTGGGCGACTGCCGCTATTGGCGCAGCGACACTCGCCGGCGTCATTGTCGTGGCCCTGGTGAGTTCGAGGATCGAAGCAGCGGTGAGTTATGCACTTCCCTTTTCGGCCGGCGTTACCCTTTATGTCGCCGCCAGCGACCTAATCCCCGAGGTCAACCACAAAGAAGAGCGAAACCCTATCGTCTCGATTGTCGTTTTTGTAGGGGTCGCACTTTTTTATTTATTGCATAAGCTGATCGAGGGGTAGCTTTTTGTCGCAGTCCTTTCAGTCGCAAAACTCGCGGAGTTCATTGCTGGAGACAATCGCCAGATTCATTTCTGGCGCTGCCTCGCGCTGGCGAGCCATGGCACTTGTTGGCGCGCTTCTGTTCTTCACTTCGCAAGCTGCGGCGCTGGGCCAAACAGGAACGTCGCCGATTCCGCTTCCATCGCCTTTCACTCCAATAGTAGATAACGCCAACGTGATCGATGCCGAAACGGAGAAAAAGCTCGGCGCGATCTATCTCAACCTGAAAGAGCGCGCGAACATTCAGTTTGCGGTAGCAACCATCGACACCACCGGCGGGCAGGACATTTCGGAGTATGCGCTCGCTGTTTACCGCGGCTGGGGAGTCGGTTCAAAGGAAAATGACGGTTTTCTCTTGCTGCTGGCAGTGCAGGATCGAAAGTACTACACCGAAGTCGGCTACCACCTCGAAGGTGATCTTAACGACGGCTTGGTCGGCCAGATTCAGCGTCAATACCTCGTGCCGCAGTTAAAAAAGGGCGACTATAGCCAGGGCATCAGCGACACGGTCCAGGCCTACGTGGCGACGCTCGCCGAAAAGCGCGGCTTCACGATTGATGGAATCGATCAGCGTTACGCGCGCCGGGAAACTCCGAAGTCGCGCGGCGTCAGAAGCAAGTCGGGAGGGCTTTCCAGCATCTGCTGCACGGCGCTCATTTTCCTGGGCATCGCGATCCTGGTGTTGTCAGCAATGAGGAAAGGCGGCGGCGGAAGAGGCGGTGGTGGCTTTGGCGGCGGCGGCTGGATGACTTGGTTGCTGTTGGGTTCATTACTAAACTCCGGCGGCCGGGGAAGCAGTTGGGGAGGTTCCAGCAGCGGCTGGGGCGGCGGTGGTTTCGGGGGTGGCGGCGGTGGATTTGGTGGGGGCTTTGGTGGCGGCAGCGCGGGCGGCGGCGGCGCCGGCGGAAGCTGGTAACGTTAGGATTTTTAGCCACCGATTTACACAGATAGGACAGATATGAAATGAAATGTTCTGAGAGGCTTTTGAGTGCAATTCTGATCCGTTCTATCTGTGGAAATCTGTGGCCGATTTCTGGACGACTTTGAGATTCTGTTAGTATTCGGTTCATTCGAAATAAATACGATGGCTAAGACAGTAGTACACGAAGCGCTAAATTCATTCGTCAAAGATCTGCGCGCGACGCACGGCGACAATCTCGCGTCCGTCGTCCTCTATGGCTCTGCCGCGGCTGGCGATCACGTCGAGTTGAAGTCGGACTACAACCTGCTGATCACGTTGCACCGCATCACTCCCGAAGATCTGCGTCTCGCCCAGGCCCCGATGCGCGAGTGGCGCCGGCTCGGGCATCCGATTCCAGTCTATTTTACTGTCGAGGAACTCTCCGACGCTGCTGACGTATTTCCCATCGAGTTTCATCAGATGGCAAACGCGCGCACAGTACTTTTCGGTCAGGATCCTTTCGAGTTGGTCCACCTCTCTGACGCTAATCTCCGCCACCAGACCGAGTACGAACTGAGAAGCAAACTTATTCAACTGCGCCGGCTTTACATTCCCGCTTCAATTTCCAGCGAGAAGCTGTGCGACTTGATGAGCGACAGTCTTGCTAGTTTTGCTTCCCTGTTTCGCGCAGTGCTGATCCTGCATGGCGACCAGGCGCCGGTTAGCAAACCAGACACCGTTCGCGCCACAGTCAAGCAGTTTGCGCTCGACGCCGCGCCCTTTGAGAAAATTTTTGCGTTTCGCGCCAGAGATTTTGTGCCCCCTTCAGAAAAAGATGCGAACGACATCTTTGCCGCTTACATGGAACAGATTGACCGTGTAATTCAGGCGGTAGACGAATTCGATCAAGGAAAGCTTTAGGAGAGTGAAAATGATGCGAAGACGATTGATCTTGCTTGCCGTAGTTATTTTTGTAGCCGCGACGGCGAGCGGCTGCGGCTACAACACGCTGACTACCAAACATGAGAACGTGAAGGCGAAGTGGGCCAACGTGGAGACGCAGCTTCAGCGGCGCTCTGACCTGCTGAACAATCTTATTGAGACGGCAAAACTAGCCGGCGTGCAGGAGCAGGAAGTGTTCGGCAAGATCGCCGAAGCGCGTTCCAAACTGCTGAATGCCCAGCAGCAAGCGCCGGCGGGCGAAGGCGGAGACAAGACGCCGGAACAGAAGCAAGCCGTAATCGATGCCGCGAACAGTTTTGGCGGGACGGTCGGACGGTTGTTGGTTTTGCAGGAAGCCTATCCGCAACTGCGTTCCAATGAGAATTTCCTCAAGGCGCAGGACGAGGTGGTGGGAACGGAAAACCGCATTGCCATTTCTCGCAAGGACTACAAC
>JANMVC010000676.1:0-1631 GCA_031392315.1 Pyrinomonadaceae bacterium
TGCAAAATGGCTTCGGTACGCGATTGCAAGTCCGCCGCGGTGCTCGCTGTTGAAAAACGGAAATTGAAATAGACGTCGATGGTCCCGGGAATAATATTGAACGCACCGGTACCGGCATTGATATTGGATACCTGGAACGCCGTCGCCGGAAAATACTCGTTGCCCTGATCCCATACCGTGGTGCTCAACTCCGCCAACGCAGGAGCGAACAGGTGAATCGGGTTTTCGGCTAGATGCGGGTAGGCAATGTGTCCCTGCACGCCCCTGACGACCAGTCGGGCCGAAAGAGAGCCGCGACGCCCGTTGCGAATGATGTCGCCGAAATGCTCCGTGGAAGATGGCTCGCCGATGATGGTGTAATCGATGCGCTCGTTGCGAGCTTTCAGCCATTCCACGACGCGAACTGTTCCGTCGACCGCCGGGCCTTCTTCATCGCTCGTGATCAGCAATGCGATCGAGCCCGCATGTTGCGGATGCGAGTTGACAAACGATTCGGTCGCTGTCACGAACGCAGCAATACCGGTCTTCATGTCGGCCGCACCGCGTCCGTAGAGTTTCCCGTCGCGCTCAGTTGCCATGAATGGATCGGTGTGCCATTTATCGAGCGGGCCGGTGGGCACTACGTCGGTGTGTCCGGCGAAACAGACGATCGGTTTTGCCGTGCCGCGTCGCGCCCAGAGATTGGACACGCCGTTGCAGTCGAACCGCTCGAACGCAAAGCCGAGTGGCGCCAGGCGTTCGATGATCAGTTCCTGGCAGCCGGCGTCGGCGGGCGTAATCGAGCGGCGCGAAATCAGTTCGCGCGCCAGCTGAAGTGTTTCGTTCATGCCCGGGTGGAAGGTGAAGATTCTGCGGCGGGAGCAGGGGCAACAGAAGGACCGGGAGGACCAGGGGGTCCAATCGGCGCGCCGTCGCGCGCGGCCAATACCGGGCCGACCCGCGCCTCTACGTACTGCTTCAGGACCCGTTTCAGGCCTAGCGCAAAAAACAACTCGGTCATGATGAACAAGGGACCAATGACCAGCCCCATGATGTCGTCCGTGAACGCAGGCTTCATGCCCTCGTACTTGTGGCCGACAAACTGAATCACCCAACCGACGACAAATATCAACAGGGCCAGGCCCATGATTATGCCGTTGTGATCGACGCGCGCGTTGAGATAAACGGCGACCAGATAGCAGACAAAGAACAGAAACGCCAGCATCGCCGTGCCCAGCGCGCGATCGAGAATCAGGTAATAAACGGCGGCTGCGCCTATCGAGATGAGGGCGACGTTTACGCCGAAAATGGTCCAGGGGACCAGCGCCAGCACGACCGAAAAAACGATCATCGGTACGCCGACAAAGTGTGTCGCGATATTGCGGCGGTCGCGATGATAGGCCGCGTATTGGGTAATTTGCTGCTCGAGGTTGCGCATGCGGTGTTCCAAGGATGTATCGCGGAGAATGTCATTTTATCAGGCAGGCCAGGGCGCGCTGGCGGCATTTCAAACACTAAACACCAGCATTGGTGCGGTGTTCCAGCCATAAATGCTCGGAGAGCCGCGCCAGTGCTAGAGTTTGCCCTGAACATATGGCGACACTCAAAGTTTCCGTCATTCCCGCGCAGGCGGGAATCCAATTTCTTGGAGT
>JANMVC010000028.1:0-10370 GCA_031392315.1 Pyrinomonadaceae bacterium
TGGCCTGGGTTTCGTTCTGGCCATCGTAACTTTCGGACACCTTCTGAAAGAGCCGCTTTATGAGTTTCACTCGCATGTAATCCCACGCCTGGCTCTTCTACTTTTCATACTGTTACTACCCCGCGATGATGATCGCTTTTCAATCGATTACCTTCTTAGGCGACGCAGGCAAAGCACCAACCGCTAGTCGAACGTCGTTCGTTGACTCGCAAGACTAGCGTTACGTTTTTTGTTCAGAGCTCAAACTGCTACCGCCGTCATCTTCATCATCGTTTCGTGAAGCGCTTCAACCTCATTCACAACTTGTTCATACTGTGTGAGCGTGAGGGCCTGCGCGCTATCGCACAAAGCGCGCTCCGGCTGGTCGTGAGCTTCAATGAGAAGGCCATCGGCCCCCGCTGCGACAGCCGCCCGAGCCATGGAAGCCACCATGTAGTTTTTGCCGGTCCCGTGGGAGGGATCGAGCAGGATGGGAAGATGCGAGATGCGACGCACTGCGGGTATCGCTGCGAAATCAAGCGTGTTCCGGGTGTGCTGCGCAAATGTTCTCACCCCGCGCTCGCATAACACAACCTGATAGTTTCCTTCCGCCATGATGTATTCAGCCGCGAGCAACCATTCCTCCAGCGTCGCTGCCAGACCCCGTTTCAAAAGCACGGGCAGGTGAGAGCGACCGGCGCGGCGCAGAAGAGAAAAGTTCTGCATACTGCGCGCTCCAATCTGAATCATGTCGCCGTACCGCTCAATCAAATCGACTCCAACTTCATCAAGAGCTTCGGTGACGATTTTGAGCCCAAAGGCTTCACGGACTTCGGCCAGGATTTTCAGGCCATCCTCACCCAATCCTTGAAACGCATACGGAGAGGTCCGGGGTTTGAATGCGCCACCGCGGAAGAAACGAGCTCCACTTCGTCGCACTGCTTCCGCAACGGCGAAAGTTTGAGCGTGGCTTTCTACGGCACAAGGGCCGGCAATGATTGCCAATTCATCACCGCCGATGGTTGCGTCGCCGATCCGTACGACAGTCTTCTCCGGTCGAAGGTCCAACGTGATCAGTTTGTATGGCTTGGTAACGCGAATGGCCTCGGCCACGCCGGGCAGATTTTCAAAAAGAGATGCGTTGATTGCACCATCGTTGCCTGTAATGCCGATGGCAGTCCGCCCCGCTCCTGGCAAAACATGAGCACGCAGACCCGACTCGCTGATAGCGCTCGTAACATTGGCAATCTCACGATCGGTAGCGTCAGCTTTCATCACAATTAACATGATTACCTCTTTTTCTGATTCAAAAGATTCTCTTAGTAAATCCCAGTGACGGTCGGGTTACTGCCCCAATCATTCAGTAAGCCCATCCGGTAGCAAGGCGCGCACAAAATCTCCGGCCTGCTTCACTATGTCCGGCGCACCCGCCAGCCTTTCGATTTCGGCGACAACGGCCGAGCCCACTACAGCCGCGTCTGCATAGCGCCAGACCTCCCGCACGTGGGTACTTGTGGAAATGCCAAATCCCACGGCGACTGGCAACTCAGTCACATGGCGCACGCGCGCGACGAGCTTTTCGGCGTCAGTACTAACCTCCGCTTGCGCTCCAGTAACTCCCGCACGCGACACCGCGTAGATGAATCCGCTGGCACGCTCCGCGATCATTCGGAGACGTCGATCTGTCGATGTAGGCGCGACAAGAAAGATGCTGTCCAGGTCATTCTTCCCGAGCGTGGCGGCAAAGTCCCCAGCCTCTTCAGGCGCGAGGTCGGTCACCAGTACGCCGTCCACTCCCGCGCGCCGCGCTTCGTCGCTTAACCGTCCCGCGCCAAACTGCAGTAGCGGGTTGAAGTAACTAAAGAGAACGACCGGGACATCAATCTCGTGGCGTGCTTCACGAACGAGGTCTAAGACCCTTGCGACATCAATGCCGTTGCGCAACGCGCGCATTGAGGCTCGTTGAATCACCGGGCCGTCGGCCATAGGATCGGTGAAGGGAACTCCCAACTCGATTAGACTGGCGCCCGCGCGCGCCAACTCGACCAACAGATCACGCGTGGTTTTTAGGTCCGGGTCGCCCGCCGTGATAAACGGAATCAGCGCGCGCTTTTCCTCTCGTTGAAGACGAGCGAAGGTTTCTGCGATGCGACTCACGACGACTCACCCTTCATAGTCTCAGCAACTGTGCGGACATCCTTGTCACCTCGCCCCGACAGATTGACGATCATGATTTGCTCTCGACTCATCTCCTGCGCGACGCGCAACGCGTGGGCGACAGCATGCGCGGATTCGAGCGCCGGAATGATGCCTTCCAGTTTCGAAAGCGTCTGGAAGGCTTCCAGCGCTTCTGAGTCAGAGGCCGAGACGTATTCCACGCGCCCCGTATCGTGAAGGTATGCATGCTCAGGACCAATCGACGGGTAATCCAGCCCAGCTGAAATGGAGTGCGTTGTCGCGATTTGCCCATCCTCGTCTTGAAGGATGTAACTCATCGTGCCCTGCAAGACGCCGGGGCGCCCACCTCCGCTTGGATTGAAACGGGCCGCGTGTTGTCCCAGGTCGTTACCGCTTCCGCCCGCTTCGACGCCGATCATCCGCACTGTTTTGTCTGCCAGAAATGGATAGAAGAGGCCGATAGAATTAGAGCCCCCGCCGACACATGCAATGAGAGTGTCCGGCAGTCGCCCCTCGGTTTTGAGAATCTGCGCGCGTGCCTCGCGCCCGATCACGCTTTGGAATTCGCGCACCATAACAGGATAAGGATGAGGTCCGAGGACGCTTCCCAAAAGGTAGTAAGTGTCGCCGACGTTTGTTACCCAATCGCGGAGCGCTTCATTGATGGCGTCTTTGAGCGTGCGCGAGCCGGAGTCAACCTCGCACACTTCAGCCCCCAGCAGCTGCATGCGAAAGACGTTAAGTGCCTGGCGCCGCATGTCCTCCGTGCCCATGTAGATTACGCATTCGAGATCAAACAACGCACAAACAGTCGCCACAGCCACGCCATGTTGGCCCGCGCCTGTCTCCGCGATCACGCGGCGCTTGCGCGTACGCCGGGCCAAAAGTGCCTGACCAAGCGCATTGTTGATTTTGTGCGAGCCCGTGTGCGACAGGTCTTCGCGCTTCAGATAAATGCGCGCTCCGCCTGCTTTTTCGGTGAGTCGAACAGCATGAAAGAGTGGTGTGGGACGCCCCGAGTAATTAGCAAGAAGCGCAGCCAACTCTCTCAGAAACATCGGGTCTGTCTTCGCTTTTTCGTAGGCTTCAGTTAACTCTTCGAGCGCAGCCATCAAAGTCTCAGGCACATAGCGCCCACCATACTGGCCCCAATGGCCCCCCTCGTCAGGTTCTGTTCTCTCCATTTGTTGATCCTTATTCAGTGACGGCCACGGTTTCGCTAGCCGATCTCTTGGCGGCTGTGATGAATTCGCGCACCGATCTCTCATCCTTTTGACCCGGGTTGATCTCCACTGAGCTGCACACGTCTACCGCGTAGGGTCGAACAACCTCAACGGCTTCGGTTATGTTCTCGGGCGTAAGCCCGCCCGCGAGAAATAACTTCGAAACGAATTGCCGCGCTTGTTTCGCGACAGACCAATCGAAGAGCTCCCCAGTTCCACCGCGCGCTTTCGCGCTGAAAGTATCGAGCAGTATTGCTTGAGTTTCGTATTCAGATATTTGTTCCGGTATGAAGCCTTCCTGGACTCGAAGCGCTTTGATCACAAAGCGGTCCTTTAACGCGCGACAGTAGAAAGGCGTCTCGTCGCCGTGCAACTGGACCGCTGCAACACCAGCCACGTCGGCGATACAAGCAACTTTCTCCGGACTCTCTTCATTAACGAAGATGCCGACGTTCGTCACCTGGCTCGGCAACTGTTCGATGATGCGGCGTGCCTCCTCCGGCGCGATATAGCGCGGGCTACCCTGATAAAAATTGAAGCCCAACATGTCAACACCGGCTCGGACGCATACAAGCGCGTCTTTGAGGTTTGTAATGCCGCAGACTTTGACGCGCACCATATCCTTACCGCCAGCCTCGGTAACGAGTGTCCGCAGAACCTCCGCCGGATCGTCAGCGCGCATCAACGCTTCACCAATCAAAAAACCGCTGTAACCGACAGCTTGCAATCGCCGAAGATCGTCGCCTGAGCGCAAGCCGCTTTCGCTAACCAGAAGGGTATCCGCCGAGGCTTCACGCGCCAGATTGAGAGAAACGTTCAGGGAGACCTCAAACGTGCGCAGGTTTCGATTATTGACCCCGATGAGTGTCGCGCCAGAGTGTTGGGCTCGGTTCATCTCCTCAACATTATGCACTTCCACCAGCGCATCCAAACCGAGTTCGTCTTCAGTGATCCGCCGGAAGCGCGAAAGTTGCTCGTCGTTGAGCGCAGCCACAATCAAAAGTAAGGCATCTGCTCCGCCTTCCGCTGATTCATAGATCTGGTATTCATCAACGATGAAGTCTTTACGCAAAATGGGAAGAGGGCTGATCTCGCGCACAGCGCAAAGGTCGTCGAGCGAACCTCGAAAGTAGTCCTCTTCTGTTAATACAGACAGGGCGACCGCTCCACCTCGGCTGTAAGCGCGTGCTACCTCGGCTGGTTTAAAATTCTCTTTGATTACTCCTTTCGATGGGGAAGCGCGCTTGATTTCTGCAATGATCTTAGGACGCCCGTCAGGTTCAAGAGCGTGTCGCAGAGCGTGAGGCTGCGACTTGTGCCGCACGTCAGATGCACGCGCGCGTACGATCTCTAAAGGACGGCCGGCCCGCGCATACTCGAGACGTGCTCGCTTGTGCTCAATAATCTCTTGCAGAAAGTTAGTTCTCGCGTTCATTTATTCGTAGCCTCGATCAACTCACCCAGTTTGGCGCGCGCCGACCCTTCATCAATACTTTTTTCTGCCTGTCGCCGTGCCTCGATTAAGTCCGCCGCCATGCCACCGACAAAGAGGCCCGCAGCAGCATTAATAACAACAAGGTCGCGCGTTTCGTCGCGTCGCTCGCCTTCAAGAACTTTACGAATCGTGCGTGCGCTGCTCTCTGGATCATCGCAGCGCACGGATTCAATCGACGCGCCTTTAAGCCCGAAAGCTTCAGGCTCAATCTCGAAGGTTCTGACGCTGGCGTTCGAAGCCTCAGCCACCGTGGTTTTGTCGGCAAGTGTGATTTCGTCCAATCCATCAAACCCGTGAACCACCCACGATTTCGTCGTTCCCAACGCGGCGAGCGTACGCGCCAGCGGCTCAACCAACGACCGGTGCCACACGCCTATGATCTGGCTGGGCGCACCGGCGGGATTTGTTAAGGGCCCCAGAAGATTGAAGGTCGTGTGAACCCCCAGCTCCCGCCTGATGCCGGCGACCCGTGCCGTAGCTCCGTGATAGAGCGGCGCGAACATGAAGCATATGCCGATCTCATTCAGGCATCGCTCTGAAACTTCAGGGGCCACACTGACTTGAACACCGAGTGCCGTCAGGACATCGGCGCTGCCTGTGCGGCTGGTAGCAGCGCGATTGCCGTGTTTCGCCACCGCTAGACCAGCGCCTGCGATCACGAAAGCAGCAGCGGTCGAAACGTTGAAAGTTTTGGCGTGGCTCGATCCGGTGCCAGCAGTGTCGATGAAACGCTCATGACGACAGCGGAGACGCACGGCGCGCGAGCGCATGGCAGTCGCCATGCCGGCAAGTTCATCCACCGTCTCGCCTTTGACGGCTAGCGCGACCAGAGCTGCCCCGATCTGGGCGTCTGTTGCCTCGCCATCCAGGAGCGCATCGAGAAAATTCTCAGCCTCGTCACGCCGCAAGCTCTCACTTCGCATTAAACGAGCTAATAGCCCCCGCAGAGAAAGGTCCGTCTCTGTGGCCTCAGGGTGCTCTGACATCGGTTTCATCCGTGCCTGCCTTTTGTCGCCAGTTGGCGTCTCGTCGCTCATAGTTTCAGAAAGTTAGCGAGCAACTTTTTTCCGTCAGTGGTTAAGATCGATTCCGGGTGAAACTGCACGCCTTCGACTTTCAACTCTCGGTGGCGCAGACCCATGATTAATCCTTCAGTCGTGGTCGCAGAAATTTCGAGACAGGCAGGCAAAGACTCCCGTTCGACGATGAGCGAATGATAACGACCGGCTTTGAAGCGGTGTTCGAGGCCTTCAAAAATCGTCCTCCCGTCATGACATATCTCTGAAGCTTTGCCGTGTACGAGTTCCGGCGCGCGCCCGACGTAGCCTCCAAAGGCCTGCCCGATCGCCTGATGACCCAGGCACACGCCAAGGATAGGAACGCGTCCCGCAAAAAGGGAAATCAACTCAAGCGACACTCCTGCGTGATTGGGAGTGCTCGGCCCTGGTGAAATCAGAATTCTGTCTGGGCAAAGCGCTTCTGCCTCTCTCATAGTCACCTGGTTGTTACGACGCACAACAATCTCTTCGCCAAGCTCGCCCAGATATTGAACGAGGTTGTAAGTGAACGAGTCGTAGTTGTCGATGACGAGGATCATGTCTGCAATATGTTTCGCTGGGTTTCATTTTCGGCTATCTCTATCGCTCGAAACAGAGCCTTAGCCTTATTGATTGTCTCTTCGTATTCAGACTCTGGGACCGAGTCAGCCACAATGCCCGCTCCCGCTTGCACCGAAGCCTTTCCTTCCCGCATTACAATCGTGCGGATGGCGATGCATGAATCCAGATTTTGGGAATAGTCGGCATACAGCATTGCGCCGGCATAAATGCCGCGCGTGTCAGGTTCGAGCTGGCTGATAATCTCCATCGCGCGTACTTTTGGCGCGCCGGTTACTGTGCCTGCTGGAAAACATGAAGCGAACGCATCGAACCGATCAAGATCACCGCGCAGCCGGGCGCGTAGACTGCTAACCAGGTGCTGCACATGCGAGTAACACTCGACGCTCATCAAGTCTTCCGCGTGGACCGAGCCGTAATCCGCCACCCGACCAAGATCGTTACGACCGAGATCGACTAGCATCATATGCTCAGCTATCTCCTTCTCATCGCTGCGCATCTCCGAACCCAAGCGCCAGTCTTCAGCCTTAGTCGCGCCGCGAGGCCGCGTCCCGGCAATCGGTCGATAATCAAGACGTGGCCCACGACACCGGACCAGCATCTCGGGCGATGCGCCGACAACGGACTCATTACCCAATCGGAGAAAGTACATATAGGGCGACGGGTTGATGGCGCGAAGCTCGCGGTATACAGAGATGGGCGGAGCAGCAACACTTTTAGTGAAACGCTGTGAAAGCACTACCTGGTAACAGTCCCCCGCGACAATGTGTTCCTTGACACGCCGCACCGCAGCTTGAAAGCCTTCCTGTGTCCAGTTTGAGCTGAATGAAGTGTGCTCTTGTTCTCTGCTTTGAGGGTCGCAAATCGCTGGGCGCGGCGCGGCGCCCTCCTTTAGCAGCTTTTCGATGTGCGCGGTTTCACCGACCGCGCGCTCGTAGAGTTCCCGCAGATGTGTGCGGTCCCCTCCGCCTTCTTCTGTGAACACTACGGACGTAATGTCGATCTGCTGGGCCACTCGGTCGAAGGCGAGCACCGTACGATAGAACATCAACACCGCGTCATCGAAGGTGGCGTCGTCACCCTCTGTTAGGATTGCAGGTTCGAACCACCGCGCCGCTGCGTAAGCGAAATATCCAACAGCCCCGCCTGCCATGGGAGCCAAACCGGGACGCCGCGCAAGCTTTCGTCCGCTGAAATAGTCGCGTACAAAATCTGGGAGGCGGACATGCCGCGTTTCGTTGTCACCACCTTTTTCAATGATCGTTTGGTTCCTTCGCCCACGAACTATCATTTCCGGTTCCGCGCCTAGAAAAGAGTACCGTGCCGTTCGTTCGCCGCCTTCGACCGACTCCAGCAGAAACGCATACGGTGCATCGCCGGCGACACGAAGAAACGCGTCAATCGGTGTTTGCGAGTCGGCGGACACGGTTCTGACTACGGGAACCACATTGCCACGCTCCGCTTCGCGCTCGAACTCCTCAAATGACGTGGGCTGAAGATTACTCATATCAAACAGGATCGAAGTGCACTGTTATGTCGCCGTCTCTCTACCAGCGCTCAAAAAGAAAGCCCGCTGCCAACATGTTGCTGGCAGCGGGCCTTGAAAAGTTGATTAGGTGCTTTGCTACTCTAGCCTCTATTGCACTCCTCACCGAAGGCCACGACCGCCAATACGTTCGCAGCCCACCAATAACAACTGGCGTAACGAGCAGCCTTAATCTTGTCGGTTTCGTTAAAATTCATAAACCAAGTGCATTCCTTCCGAGAGCGGTCTTATACCCGACCCAAAGCGCAGTGTCAACTAAATGTCTTCACTAATGTCGTTAGCACATGATGTGTCCGGTGTAATTAGACTCCAGCTGAATTACTTTTTTCGCACGTCGTTTTGTGGTTCTTCCGCCCAAAAGATCCACTCCCCACCGTTTGCATGTTTCTGGCGCGGCGAGAGCAGTCCACGCTGCTCTAACGTGGTGCGTGCACCGCGCTGCATGTTTGCATACAGACATTGCGTGACGTCTGATAATTCCCATCCTTTTTTTGAAAGACCTGTATTACGAAACGCGCGCTCAATCTTCGGGCATTTCCTTTCAAAATAAGGTAACCAACTCTTGGCTCATCTCCTCGCAAAGCAATTTAAACTCCGCGCATTCCTTGGCCTTGAACACTGGAAAGTTTGGTTCGTAGTAGCGTTCGGTCGGATATCCCCCGCGCTATTCGGGCTGGAGCAGAAGTGCGCGCCAATTCGATGGTCGCTCAGATTGCGCATGACGAGCAGGGGCGTGTTACGGGAGTTCTGTATTTCCGCAAAGGAAGCGGCGAGCTTTTTCGACAGCGCGCCAAGAACGTGGTCGTTGCGGGATATGCGGTTGAAACTCCGCGTCTATTATTGAATTCAGCAAGCTCGCTGTTCCCGAATGGTCTCGCTAACTCCTCTGGTCTAGTGGGCAAATGCTTCATGGTTCATGCGGGCGAGCAAGTTTTCGCCAAATTTCCAGAGCGCATCAATCAATACAAAGCACCGCCACCGGGTGGTGCCATCACCGAGCACTTCAATCGCACGATGCCGAACGAAGATTTCATTTGCGGCTACTCGATTGAAGTCGTGGGACCGCATCCTGTTGATTTTGCCGTGCGTCTGACCACAGCACGCAGAATGTGGGGCGCTGATTTGCGTCGCACAATGTTGGATTACAATTACTATTCAGGCCTCGGCATTGTCGGCGAAGTCTTACCGCAGATGAAGAACCGGGTGAAGCTACACGAGGCGGAGCGTGATCAATATGGATTGCCAGTCGCTCACGTCATCTTTTCTCACCAGGAGAATGACAAGAAGATCGTTGCGCACGCCACAGAAGATGAAGGAAATCCTCGAAGCTGCTGAAGGTGAAGACATCTGGATGGCTGACCGGACAGCGCATCTGCTCGGCACGTGTCGCATGGGAAGCGATCCCAATAATTCAATTATCAATGCCGACTGTCGTTCACATGACGTGCCAAATCGTTTGTCTGTGATGGCTCCGTATTTCCGACTTCCACCGCAGTCAATCCCTCATTGACCATCGAAGCTATCGCCGCACGCACCGCCGATCGTATCTGCGAGATCAATCTTCGTGCGTGAGATCCTGAACGCTAGCCCTCCGCATTACACTCAAAACCTTTAAGTTGTTACGCTTGACCGAGTTGCGGGCCAGCCATGTTTCGCTCGTTTACCATTCCTTCCCATTCTCGCCGGTTTAGTACCATAGTGTGCTGTTTTTTCTGGCCACGTATTGGCCACTTGGGAAAATTGGGTCTTTAGGAGTTGCGATTGTAAGTGGTTGAAGGTTGGAGTGTTATTGGTGGAGCAGAGGAGGGTCGAACTCCTGGCCTCCGCATTGCGAACGCGGCGCTCTGCCAACTGAGCTACTGCCCCACGGGGAAGAGAATACAGTTTCGAGTTTCGGGTTTCAAGTTTGGAGGTCGTGGGTCATTTATTCGTGTCGTTTAGTGGATCGTTTGCTCTTATCGCCGCCAGGGCCCCGCAGTCTGATCTGCTCTTGATCATTCCTTGGATAAAGCCCTCGCAGCGTTGTCGATTGCTTCCTGGAGTTTCCCAACATTGTGTCCGCCGCCCTGGGCCAGGTCGGGTTTGCCGCCGCCGCGCCCCTCAAGCATCGCGCAGGTTTCGCGCATGAGCGCATTCATGTCGCCGGCTGCATCGGCTGATTTGGCGAATACTAGTCGGGCGGTTTCCTTTTCACGCGAACCGAGCAAAGCAATCATTTGCGAATGCGCGATCAGCGCGAGGGCCAGGTGTTTCAACGACTCGGCGTCGCGATTGTCGAAGACCCCGGTGATAACTCGCAGGCCCGCCGCGTTTGGCGAGGCACCGGCGACTAG
>JANMVC010000042.1:0-5633 GCA_031392315.1 Pyrinomonadaceae bacterium
TGGGAGAAAATCAGCGCGGGCGCAAGTTTGGTCCAAATCTATACGGGCTTCATTTATGAAGGCCCTTCGATCGCCCGGAAAATCAATGAGGGACTGCGACAGATCATCTCGCGCGAAGGCTTTGTCACGTTTGACGAAGCCGTGGGCTGTCGCGCAAAGGAGTTAACTTGAAAGAGAATTCTAACGGCGGACTGGAGACGCCTGCGGCTACTAAGCAGTCGCACTCAAGGAGACTGATCGTCGCTCTTGATGTCGACACAGCGGCGAGGGCGCGCGAGATCGTAAGCGCCCTGCGCGGCGTAGTCGGAATGTTTAAAATCGGTTCGCAGTTATACACCGCAGCCGGTCCGGATGTGGTCCGCGAAATCGTACGCTCCGGCGAACGCGTTTTTCTGGACCTTAAGTTTCATGACATTCCGAACACTGTGGCCGCGGCCGGCGTGGAGGCGACGCGCCTGGGCGTTTCGATCTTCAACGTTCATGCCGTCGGTGGCAGCGAAATGATGCGCCGCACTGGCGAGGCGGTCGACAGGTGCGCTAACGATGAAGGACTGCCGCGGCCGAACGTTATAGCTGTGACGGTGTTGACCAGCTCAGACCAGGAAACGCTAACCGAGATTGGATTCAGCTCTGGCCCCGCGGATTTGGTTCGTCGTCTAGCCTTGATCGCTGAAGCTGCAGGTATGGACGGAGTGGTTGCTTCACCCCATGAAGTTCGTCTTATCCGGGAGGCCGTAAAGAAACCACACTTCATAGTTGTTACACCCGGCGTTCGACCATCAGGATCAGCACCCGGAGATCAGAGCCGGATAATGAGCCCAAGCGAAGCGATCTCCGCCGGCGCAGACTACCTGGTGGTGGGCCGCCCGATTTTGGAAGCTACCGACCCGGTTCGGGCCGCTCAACAAATTATTCGCGAGATGGAAACAGGATCGGCGAACGTCGCCTGATTTGCAGGAACCCAGGCTGCCGGCGTGCGTTTATAGTTAAGCATCAGTTAAGCGTAAGCCCCCGACGATTTGTTCTCGTGCTGATTTGAATTATGATTCAAAGGTGAACCAAAGGTTGAAATTCAGAGTTGCTTGCAAATTCGTCGTCCTCGCATTGTTTCCGGTATTAGTCTTTGGGGCTCTTGCTTTCTCGTCTGTTGTCGCCCAGGACACGAAGGAGGCATCTTCTCCTACGTTCTCTTCCGCACACTACCGCGTCGGCGAGCATCTTACTTACAACGTCTCCTACTCAAGTTTTATTAGTGCCGCCCACGTCGAACTCCTCGTGGCTGCTCGTGGAACTTTCTTCGGACGCGAGGGCATTCAGTTAAAGGGCCATGCGCAAACCAAGGGCACAGTCAACGCTGCCCTGTTGGCCCTAAATAACGATTACATCAGCTATATTGACCCCAACAACGGACTGCCTTTCCACAGCCAGCAATTCATTCGCATGGCTTCCCGCACGTCCGACTCATCGGCCGACTTTACCCAGCCCGCGGGAGTTGCCGCGCTGACGCCGGCGAAAATCGGCGAGTACCCAGGCATTTATGATCTGCTGTCGGCTGTCTATCGAATCCGGGCGCTGCCGCTAAAGGAAGGCTCTACTTACTTCCTAACGGTGCGGGTTGACGGTATCGATCATCGCTTGGAAGTTAGGGTGACTGGACAGGAAACAGTTAAGACAAACGTGGGATCCTTTAACGCGATCGTCTGCCGAATTAACGTAAAGAGCAATGCCGACAGCTATCGGCTGCAAGCTTACTTCAGCAGTGACGACCGGCATGTACCGGTGATGGTGAAGGCACGCCATGGGTCCAGCGAAATACAGGCCGAACTGGCCGCGTCCGAGTTTATAGCCACGCCTGCTCTGCCGCCCGTCGCCCGCCCGACCCCGCAGCCGGCCACCCCTTCGCTACCGAGTGCGCCTGTGGCGAGCCCAGCGCAGCCATCATCGCCCAATGATGGGGCGCTCACAAATTTGCCGTTCAAAGTCGGCGAGCAATTGAATTACCAGGTCTACCTTCCCAATATTAAACAGCCGGTGGCTACTGCTAGTTTTCGAGTGCGAGACCGCTCAAAGTATTTCGATAAAGACGGTTTGCTCTTTAACCTTACTGCCCAAACGACAAACGCCCTCCAGCATCTCTTTTTTGCGACCGACACAATCAGTTCTTATGTCGATCCAAAAACGCTGCTCCCCTTCAGGGCCGAGTTTGACCTAATCGAAGGCCGGCGACGTTCAGCGACGAAGCTAACCATCAATCAGGATTACGGAACAGCCACCACGGACAAGAACGTCAGGATTGAAATCCCCGTCGGCACCCATGATTATCTTTCGTTCTTCTACGCGGTGCGCACGTTCAACATGAATCCTCCCCGGCGCAATGCGGTCTCGATCCTGGTCGACAACAAGCCCAAGACGCTCTTCATCAGCGCCTTGAAACGCGAAACAATTCAACTCGGCTCGCAGAGTGTTCCAGCAATTCAGATTTCGCTCACAACTGACGACGTCCAAAGCGACAAGTTTCAACTACGCGCCTGGATTAGCGACGATGAACGCCGCCTTCCTCTGCGCCTGACTGCGATGACCGAACTCGGGCCAGTTCGCGCCGACCTCGCGATCCTTCCCGTCACCCGCCAGTAACCTGCTAGAGATTTGGAGCAAGACATGAACAGACAGACTCAACCACTAAACCTGAAATTGAAAACTGTTTTCAACTAGGCTATACTGCCGGCAGCCCTGATTCAGGTTGATGACTCAGAGCGACGAGACCTGCCATTTTTTCAGAAGGTAAATCCAAAGAGGGTTGTAGTCATGCTTAATTCTTTCATTATCGTATTGCGCGAAGGGTTTGAATCCTTTCTGCTCGTGGGCGTGATTCTCGCTTACCTGCGCAAGTCAGGACAAACCTGGCTAAACTCTGCCGTCTACATCGCGCTCGCTTTGGGCCTGGCCATCAGCGCCGCGCTCGGATATGTGTTGGCGACCGGCGTCGAAGAGGCGCGGCTGCAGCAGCTCTTCGGTGAACGATTCGGCGCTTTTGTGGGTCAGTTTTTCGCCAACGAAGCTTTGCGCGAAGGCGTGCTCGGGGTTGTCGCCATGGTCATGGTCGGCACGCTGGTAATTCACATGTGGCGGACGGGATCAAAACTGCGCGAACGCGTGCACCATCGCCTGGGTGAAATGTCATCGCGTTCCTCGCGTCTCGCGGCGGTGGCCGGTGTCTTTCTGTTTACGTTTCTAATGATCACGCGGGAAGGTATGGAGACGGCGCTAATGCTGATGCAGGTGCGCAATTCTCAACTGATAACAGGCGCCTTGCTCGGCCTGGGCGCGACCGTGCTTTTTGCCTGGGGCTGGACCCGCTTCAGTCATCTAATAAACGTAAAGCGGTTCTTCCAGGTTACCGGAATTTTTCTGCTGCTCTTCATGCTTCAGGTGGGCATCTATTCCTTCCACGAATTTTCCGAAGCGGGACTACTGCCAAACAGCGAAGCGCTGCATGTGGCCACCGAAAAGTTGTCGCCCGACGGACTCTATGGCAAATGGTTTTCGCTCGCGATGATTTCGATTTGCGCGCTGTGGCTGGTTGGGGCGTGGGTGAAGGACCGATTGAAACCGACTTATCCTGGCGCCGTTAGTCTGGGACAAACTTAAGCGAGGACCATTCATACAGAACAAGGGCGAGGCCGGATACCGGTCTCGCCCTTTCGCTTTTCAAGTAAAGATAATTACTTGCCGTTGTTCATGTAGCTAACACAGTCTCCCTGATTCTTGAAAGGGGTGTTATTAGCTCGAGTAAGGGTCTGCCATCCACCATTTTTGCAACTATCGGCGGCGTTACGGTGCGCCGTGAGTTGAAATGTTGGAGAGTACGGCGCCCAGTTAGTGTCGCGCCTGAAAATACCAACGCCGCCAGTGCCGCCATCGGTATAAAACGGTGCAAAGGTGGTATTCCAAAATACTGCGTCGGGTTCAGCATCCATGCCCACTGTCGCCGGAACTTCGGCCAAGCCCACATTCAGTGAATTGTAGGGTCCAGCAACGCCAATCGGAGCATAACCATGGGTTTGGGTGTTGTAAGCCACTCCAAAAATCACTTCACCGGGTAGCGTTAACCCCAGACTTCTGATGTCAAACGCAATCGTGAACGCAAAGCCGTTGTAACAATTACCGTCGCCCGCTAGCCAGGCACTTCCGCAACCCGCACTTGCTTCAGGTCGCCAAGGGATAATGAAAGATTTGGTGGTGGTTCCGAGCAACGCACCGAGCGCTGGTTCGGTTCCGCTGTGGTCAACGGCATAGATATTCAGCGTAATCGGATGACTGTATCCAGCCGCGGGCATTGTCGGATAGTGACTGCGAAGAGACCAGGAACTCATTCCTACGGTGGCAGTCGCAGCGCGACGGTCGCTACCGGCGAGTATTACATAGTCTCCAAACTCAGCGGTCGAGGTGGCCTGAAACCCAAGACTCGGATAGTTAGGCGGTAAAGGGCTCGGGATATTTTTGTAAACTGTAGTGCCAGCTTGCGCCAGCGCGGTACTAGCTCCAAACGCTAGGAGCGCCAAGATCAGCGTAAGTCTTCGAAATTTCTTCATCAGTAGTTCTCCTTGGGACAAGTTAAATGCGCGGCTGGAACCACGCCCTGTTGGAAGGTCGATTCGACCGAACTGCTGGCGAGACATACTTCAACGCCAGGGGCAAGCAAAATTTTGGTCGTGATGTGGCAGGAAACGCAGAAGCAAGGCGGGGGCAAATCCCGAGGCTCGTTGTTCCAACATCACACGCTACCATCCGGGGTCCGCACCCTATCCGGCGGTGTGCAAGTTACTGTCTAAATCGGGCGTACTCTATGCGAATCTATGGTAGTTGTCAAAGCCCTGAAGGCCACCCTGAGCACCTAAGCGGCGGAGTCGAGCCCACTCCTGAATTCAGTTCAAAAGTGGGCTGTTCCCTTGCCTGTGAATGATGCTCACGTGATCCGCAGCGGCGCCGCTGATACGGTCTTTGCCGTTAACGCATTGAGTCAGGTTGCCGTCCATCATGACGAAGCGCCAGCCGACGGAAACGTGTCAAGCATTCTCTTTGGGCGGGACAAACTGGCGGGCCAACTCACGTTTGAGGAGTTTGCCGGTTGGACCTTTGGGGATATCGGCAACGAAGCGGATCATCTTCGGACACTTAAAATCTGCGAGGTGCTCCCGGCAATAGGCGATCATTTCATCTTCGGCCAACTTCATTCCATCTTTGAGAACGATAAACGCGGCCACTTCTTCGCCGTAGAGTTGGTCGGGTACTCCGATGGTCGCGGCAGCGGCTACGGCCGGATGTTGATAGAGAACTTCGTCGATCTCGCGAGGGTAAATATTCTCTCCGCCGCGAATGATCATGTCGCTCTTGCGATCGACGATGTAGAAGAAGCCATCCGCGTCGCGATAGCCGATGTCGCCCGTGTGAAACCAACCATTACGAAAAGCAGTTTTGTTTGCTGCGGGGTTCTTGTAGTACCCCTTCAAAATGTTTTCGCCTCGCAGGACAATCTCCCCGAGTTCGCCAGCGACCACTTCCCTGTCCTCTTCGTCAACGACTTTCATTTCGTTGCCGATCGGGATGCCGCATGACCCGGGACGGCGGCGGGT
>JANMVC010000043.1:0-2327 GCA_031392315.1 Pyrinomonadaceae bacterium
CGCAAGTGGAATAGTCTCCGCAAACGCTCGCGCCGTGACGACGATTTCATGATCGGCGCGAGCCTTTGCGGAGACTATTCCACTTGCGGAAGCTGCGGGTTTTGCACCGGAGATGATTGGCGGCCACGGCGGCGGCAAGCTGTCCGGAAAGGCCGGCAATCTGATGCAGCGTGGATTGGCGTTGGCGCGTTGGGCGCGAGGCCGCGACATCGATCTGGCGGTTAGTCATAACTCCTATTCGCAAATTCTCGCGGCGCGGGCGCTTTCCCTGCCAAGCGTGACGCTGATGGATTACGAGCATCAACCGGCAAATCACCTGGCGTTTCGCCTGGCTTCGCTGGTGATTGTTCCCGAAGCCTTTCCTGAGGAAGCGCTGGCCCGCTTCGGCGCCTCACCCGCGAAGGTAAAGCGTTATCATGGAATCAAAGAGGATGTTTACCTGGCGGAGTTTGAAACTGATCCAAGCTTTGCTGTTGAATTGAGCAAGCTGGGAATCAGTTCCGACGATATACTTGTAGTCGTCCGTCCTCCGGCGAGTGAAGCGCTGTATCATCGGTTTGAAAATGAACTATTCGATCATTTGCTCGATCGCCTGGCGTCTACACCGGAGGTAACTGTGGTGCTTTTGCCACGCAGCGAGGTGCAGCGGCAGCTTTACGCGTCGCGAGTAAACGCGAGATTGGTTATGCCGTCGCTCGCCATGGACGGTGCGAATCTGATCGCGCATAGTGACCTGGTTGTCAGCGCCGGTGGCACGATGAACCGCGAAGCCGCCGCCCTGGGCATTCCGGCTGTGTCAATCTATCAAGGGCAATGGGCCGCCATCGATCAGCAGTTATTGACTGAAGGGCGACTGCAAAGGATCTCGACGCTAGACGATATTCGGAATTTGCCACTGCGGAAAAAAGGAACCGTTAGCGCGCGCAGTGCAGTTAACGTCGCCGCGGAGGTTGCCGGTTTGATCCTGTCTGCGGGTCCGAAAAGCCATTCTTGAAAACGAACTCCGTGAGAGCTGAACGAATAGATCGACCGTTAGTTGATCCGAGTGTCGTGCGGGTGGCGCGGCGCGCGCCTGACTGGGTCATCCCCGCGATCAAGCTGGCGCTGTTTATTGTCGACGCCGCGATCGCCGCCGCTTCGTTTGCCCTCGCTTTCTACCTACGTGAAGACGTCTCCATTTTTCGCGATCGCGCTGGCGGTAACTTCGGCTGGAGCGATCGCTTTGCGCCTTACGGCGCGCTGCTGCTCTTCATCGTCTTGATTCGGTTACTCGCTTTGCGTTACTACGATCTCTATCGTTTGCGCGGCGAGTTTTCGTTTCTGGAAGACAGCATTCGGCTATTCAAATCCACGGCCATTGGCTCGCTGCTGATCGTGGCGGCGGCGTTTTTGTATCGCGGTGGGTTCGACTACCGCGCCTTCTCCTACGCTCGCGGCATCTTTCTGCTCGATTTCATTCTCGCGTTTGGGAGTTATTACGTAGTGCGGCTGATTGTGCGCAGCGCGCAGACCTTCTTCCGTGCGCGCGGCATAAATTTGATTCCTACTCTCGTGGTGGGGCGCGGACCCGAAGCGGCTCTGTGTATCAAGGAAATGCGCGAGCGTCCCTCGCTGGGCTACCGTGTGGTGGGCGCAGTCGGCAGTGCGCCGGTCGCAGGCGATGGCTTGCAGACTTACGAAGGCGTTCCAGTGATCAGCGATTTCGCGGGATTGCCTGAAGCCATTCGCGAGTCGGGCGCAAACGAAGTGATCATCGCTGACGCGAGTGTGGACGGGGACGTGCTTTTCGATGTGATGATGCGTTGCGGCCGGCGGCGCGGAGTAGAGTTTCGGATTGCGCCGAGTCTGTTTAATTGCCTGCCGAGCAAGACTGAAGTGGACCAGATTGGCGCGCTGCCGATGATCAGGCTGTTTCGGGAGCCGCTTTCTGATTTTACGCGCGGCACCAAACGTTTCGTTGACATCGTGATCGCCTCGCTGACGCTGGCCTTGCTCTCGCCGCTCTGGCTGCTGATTGCGTTGTTAATAAAGCTCGACTCGAAAGGTTCGAGCTTCTACGCGCAGGAACGCGTGGGAATGGATGGGCGCATCTTTTTGGTCTACAAGTTTCGGACGATGCGTGACGACTCGGACCATGAAATTCATAAAGAGTATCAGCGCAAGTTTATTGCCGGCCATGCCGAAGCAAACGTGGGAGACGACAAGAAGCCGGCTTATAAACTTCGCGACGATCCGCGCATCACGCGCGTGGGCCGCGTCCTGCGGCGTTTGAGTCTTGACGAAGTGCCGCAGCTCTTCAACGTGCTGCGCGGCGACATGAGCATCGT
>JANMVC010000218.1:0-6852 GCA_031392315.1 Pyrinomonadaceae bacterium
CTTTAAGAGCAGAGCAAAGGGTTCCAGCGATTAGGATTCAGAACCAAGCCCGCGTAGTGTCAACAATCAAGCTGTTGATTTTCGATTTTCCATTGTTCATTGCTGATGCGTCATCATCTCCAAATGGAAAATGAGGTTTTAGTTCCACACCGATGAAGGTCCTCCTCCTAAACCAATGTTTCTACCCTGATGTGGTGGCCACGGCGCAGCAGCTTACCGATCTGGCGGTGGGCCTTGCCGCCGAGGGGCACAGCGTCACGGTCGTCACCAGCGACCGTGGCTACGACAATCCAGCTCAGACATTTCCCCGCCGCGAGACCTGGCAGGGGATTGAAATCATCCGCATTTCCTCCGTCTCGCTGGGGAAGGATTCCCGATGGCGTCGCGCCGCAAACTTTGCCAGCTTTCTTATCAACTGCGCGATCAAACTCTGGCCCTTGCCACGCTTCGACATAGTGGTCGCGTTGACATCGCCGCCGCTCATCTCGTTTCTGGGCGCCTTCTTTGTGCGCATCAAGGGTGGCAGGTTTTTCTTTTGGGTCATGGATCTGAATCCGGACGAGGCTATTGCCGCTGGCTGGCTCAAAGAGAATTCGATTCCCGCAAGGTTGTTCGGCAGGATTTTGCACTACAGTTTACTAAGAGCCGAGAAGGTAATTGCGCTAGACCACTTCATGAAGCAACGGATCGTTGATAAAGGGATAGCGGAGGAGCGGATAGCCATTATTCCTCCCTGGGCGCACGACGACACTGTTCGATTTGACGCCGGGGGACGGGCAGCTTTTCGCGAACGGCACAATCTGACGGAAAAGTTTGTCGTGATGTACGCCGGCAACCACAGTCCGTGTCACCCGCTCGACACCCTGGTTGAAGCAGCACGGCGACTGCGGGAAAATCGCGAGATTGTTTTCTGTTTCGTCGGCGGGGGTAGTGAGCAAAAGAAAGTCGCGGAGTTTGCTGCGCGGCACGGTTTAGAGAATATTCGCTGCTTGCCTTACCAGCCATTTGATATGTTGGCGGGCTCACTGTCCTCGGCAGACCTGCACACGATTGTTATGGGCGATGACTTCGTGGGAATTGTCCATCCCTGCAAGGTGTACAACATTTTGTCGGTCGGTAGTCCGTTTCTATACATCGGCCCGGCCGAAAGCCATATCAGCGAGATAGCGCGGCAACCCTGCGTTGGCTACGGTGCTTACTCGGCCAACAGCGGTGATGTGAAAACAGTGGCCACGCATATTCTGGAGGCGGCCGGGCGAGCGTCGCGTGAACCGCGTGCGCAGGTAACGAAGGTCTCTGACACCTTTTCTCGATCCAAGCTACTGCCGAAGCTGATAGCTCTTTTCAAAGCTGCGCCAGTTGCTCAAAACAATTCAACTGAATCCGAACGCGCGAGCTATGCGTCATCCGCCGCGCGTGGTTGACCCTGGGTCCCATGGTCAAGCATCGCCATTCGCCCGATGCGTTGAGTTGCAGCAGGTCAACCGCGAGGCTTAAGCTCGTATTCTAAACAAAGAACATTTTTGTAGCGAGGCAACGTAAGTTTGAAGTCCTATTTCGCACTTTTTCTAATCGCCACCATCGCGGCACTACTGATCACGCCTCTAGTGCGGCGGTTGTGTGAACGGTTTCTGTTGTTGGATGTCCCCGTGGACGGCCGCAGAATTCACACTTCTGGAATACCGCGGCTCGGTGGCGTTGCCATCTTTTTCTCGATGACCCTGGCGCTGGCCACGCTGCCGCTGGTTTCGAACCTGCTCACTCAGTCGCTTCGATCGTATTACACGACCGACTTGCTAGTTGCACTCGTCCCGGCCACGC
This sequence comes from Pyrinomonadaceae bacterium, assembly GCA_031392315.1. Lineage (GTDB taxonomy): Bacteria > Acidobacteriota > Blastocatellia > Pyrinomonadales > Pyrinomonadaceae > PSRF01. Next base: position 1,822 of record JANMVC010000218.1, read on the forward strand.
TGGTGCTGCTGCTAGGGATTTACGACGATCTGCGCGGGACCAATGCCATGGTCAAGTTTCTCTGCCTGGGCTTGATCGCCGCGTTGTTCTATTGGATGGGCGGCAGAATCGAAGTGCTGGCGATCCCGTTTGTGGGCTCCGTTCACCTGGGGCCGGTCGTGGGTTTTTTAGTTACCGTGTTTTGGCTGGTCGGGATTGCCAATGCGTTCAACCTTATCGACGGCATGGATGGCCTGGCTCCGGGCGCCGCCTTGTTTTCGTCAATCGTTATCCTGGTGATATCGCTGGCCCAGGAGAATCCGCTAATGATCGTGATGTCGTTAGTGCTATGTGGCTCGCTGGCTGGCTTCCTTCGTTACAACTTCAATCCCGCCTCAATTTTTATGGGAGACTCCGGCGCGTTGTTCGTTGGCTTCCTGTTGGCCGCGCTCGCTGTGCTCGGGACGCAGAAAGCGACTACGGCAGTCGCCGTGCTGACACCGATACTTGCGTTTGGCTTGCCGGTTGTGGACACGGGCATGACGATGGCTCGGCGGCTGGTTGGCGGGCGGCCAATCTTTCAGGGGGACAGCGAGCACATTCACCACATGCTGCTCGCCCGCGGCTGGTCTCAGCGGCGCGTGGCGTTGATTCTCTATGCGGTCTGCGCGGCGTTTGGACTTCTGGCCGCGCTCTTTACCAAGACGTCGTCGCCGCAAACGGGCTTTGTCTTATTTGTTATTGCCGTGGCGGTAATCATAGGCGTGGGCCACCTGCGCTATCACGAAGTGGACGAGTTGCGCGCGGGTATGAAACGCACGGTCGGTGACCGGCGCATTCGCGTAGCCAACAACATTCGTTTGCGCCGCGCCAGCCTCGCGCTGTCGCAGGCAGCAACCGTGAGCCAGCTTTTCGAAGCAGTTGGGCTGCTGCTCGAATTTGAAGAGTTTGCCTATGCCAACGTGCAACTGGGCCAGACGGATCGCGACGAAATAAATGAACGGGCTTTCAAAACCATCGAGCCGCAGCGGGGAAATGAAATAGTCGAGGTGCGGAACGGGCGGGTGTTTTGGTCGTGGGCGCGCGAAGGTGTGACCGAGGAGATGGTTACAGGCTCCGCCCGTTTCTGGTGTTTTCAGTTGCCGCTGGCCACCGCGCAAGGTGAGTGGGGCTGGATGAATCTCTACCGTCCGGTGGATGGCCCACCGTTGCTATTGAACATGAACTATCTGACCAGTTCGTTTCGTGCGGAGTTGGCTGAGGCTGCCGAACGTGTGTTCGAAACGCTCGCGAGTACGGCCAGTCAGTCGCCAGTTCCATTCAGTGCAGTTGCGGGGAAAATACCGGGCTGATGTCCCAGTCAACCGTAGCGCCGCACAACGGAAACTTTGCGTCGGCAGCGTCGTCGCCAAAGCTCCAAGCCGCGGCTTTCCTGGACAAGTTCGTCTTTGTTTCTTTGCTCGGTCTAATCGCCTTCACCGCAGTTCCATACGGCACGGCAGAAGTTTGGTGGAAGGCTTTTTTTCTGTGCGCCACTTTCAGCCTTTGCATTGTGTGGCTGACTGAGGGGTTGATCAGAGAATCGTGGTTTAGCGGTGTTAGGAATTGCTGGCAGCTTCCTCTTCCCATTATTGCCCTCGCGTGTTTTTCGTTTCTGCAAACAGTGCCGCTGGGAAACACGTTAAGCGCTCAACTGCCGGCGTCCAGCGCGCTCGGGCAAACGCAGTGGAATTCCCTCAGCGCCGATCCTTACCAAACCCGCTTCTTTGCCCTCCAACTTCTTGCCCTGACACTTGCCGGAATTCTACTGCTTCGCTACGTGTCAACTGAACGACGCATGCGTGTGCTGATCAATGTCGTGATCGCTGTGGCCGTGGCGAGTGCACTCTTCGGCATTCTGCGCCAAACAACTCAGCACAGCCCGGGGTTTGGGTTGCCGATCATTGCACCGGGCCAGGGCTATGGACAGTTTATTAATCGAAACCATTTTGCGTTCCTGATGGAGATGGGTTTTGGCCTGACTCTGGGACTAATTCTGGGGGGCGGAGTCAAACGCGAACACGCGATGATTTACTTCGCGGCTCTACTGCCAATCTGGACGGCTCTGGTGCTTTGCGGGTCGCGAGGCGGCTTGGTTGCGATGCTGGCTCAGGTGATGGTCGCGGTGCTGATTTTCGGCATTGTCACCGAACTGAAAAATGCAAAAGTCAGCAGCTCAAGGGCGCTCGTTTTGGTGAGGTCGAAGTTGGCGCAACTGGCACTGATTGCGATTCTGATCGGCGGCGTGTTGCTTGGCACGTTGTGGATGGGCGGCGATCAACTCGCGTCCCGCTTGGCGACGACCAGCAGTGAGTTTACCACCAGCAAAGACAAGTCGCGCGAAGGTGTGAAACGAAACGAGGTGTGGGCCACAACCTGGCGAATGTTTACCGCAAATCCGATTTTGGGTGTTGGCATGGGCGCCTATTGGGCGCGCGTTCCTGAGTTTCACGACGCCTCAGGATCGATGACGCCCCAGGAGGCGCACAATGATTATCTGGAGCTGCTTGCCAGCGGGGGACTGCTGGCGGTGGTCCTGGGTGTGTGGTTTGCAATCGGGCTGTTTCGACGTACCCGCGAGAATCTGCGATCACCTCACCGGTTTCGTCGGGCCGCATGCTTCGGCGCCACCATCGGGATGGCCGGGATCGCCGTTCACAGTCTGATGGATTTTGGGTTGCACATGATGGCAAACGCTTTGGTCTTTACAACGCTGGTGGTGATTGCCGCGTCAAAGCCGCGATGGGCCAGCGAGCCAAATAGAAACTATGTCTAGGACAGTTCACCTTCATCGCGCCACGGCGCTTTTGGTTGTCGTCTCGTTGACGCGCGCGATGGCCAGTGCCCCGCTGCCGCAAGGCGGCGGCGCGAACGCTTTCCGTGGGCAGGACATGATGGGCGGCGCGGCCATTATTTTCAAACGTCCGCAGCGCGTTCGAGATATCGCCGGCGGTGCGGCGATGTTGGTAGTGAAACGTCCGACCAAACCCGTCGTCAGGCCTACTGAAGTTGCGCGAAACCCAACGCCCGATCGTCGCCGGCCGCGACCAACTCCGACACCCGACAACACTGTAGTAACGGCAAGGTTGTCCGATGCGGACAAGGGCGAAGCCTTTAAGAACCAGGGAAATAGTTTCTACGACCTGGGCGACTTCCCGCATGCCATCGAGGCCTACCTTAATGCTTTGAAGCATACGCCCAAGGATCCGGTTATCTACAACAATCTTGGCGCGGCATATTTTAGCAGCGGGAACAACCAGCAAGCCGCGGATGCTTTCAAGCAGTCGCTGCTGCTGAAGCCAAACGATGCCGACGCCTTTTTCAATTTAGGTATTGCCTACAGCTCGCTGGAACAATTCGATGAGGCGATTGGTGCATTCAAAGACGCACTCCGTGTCAAACCGGATTGGCCTGAGGCTCACAATGCGTTGGGCGACAGCTATCTAAGTCTGAATCGATATGCCGAAGCAGCGAAGGCTTACGAGCAAGCAGTGCGTTTGCAGCCTGACAATGCAACAGCGTTCGGCAATCACGGCTTTGTTTACGACAAGCTGGGGATGTCGGCCCAATCGTTGGACGCGCTGCAAAAGACGGTGAAGCTCGTGCCCAATGATGCTGTGGCCTACAACAACCTGGGCGCAACTTTCTACAAGACAGGCCGCTACCCGGAAGCAATTGCCGCCTTTGGCGACTCGATTCGCTTGAAGCCGGGAGACGCAGAAGCGCTCAACAATCTGGGCGCAACGTATTACGTAACTGAACAATATCCGAAGGCCATCGAGACGTTCATTAAGTCCAGCAGCCTTAATCCGCAGTTTGCGGACGCTCGTTACAATCTGGCGAATGCCTATTACATGGATGGAAAATATCCGGAGGCCACGCAGGCATACCGCGAGGCTATCCGTCTCAAGCCTGAATATGCTGAGGCTCACACGAACCTCGGAAGTTTGCTGATAGTGCTCAACAAACATCGTGAGGCGGTAACCGAATTGCTGGAAGCGATCAAACTGAAGCCGGAAAATGCGGTTTCACACAACAACCTTGGATATGCTTACACAAAGATTGCCGAGGGGCTCGATCAGGTTGGCGCAGCTACTCACTATCAGAAAGCGGTCGCTGCGTATCAGGAAGCAATCCGGCTAAAGCCAGACTATGCGAAGGCCCTCAACAATCTCGGCTCTGCATACAACACTCAGGGGAATTATCAGGAAGCGGCTCCGGTGCTCAAGCAGGCTGTGGCCCACGAAGCGAACTTTGCCGAGGCCCAATACAATCTCGGTACGGCTTATTACAAACTCGGACAGTTTGCCGAAGCAGTAACGGCTCTTCAGGAAGCTGTGCGTTTGAAGAGTGATTTCGCTGACGCTTACAACAGCCTTGGTTCGGCTCTATTTCAAGTGCGACAGTTTGATCAGTCGATCGAGGCGTATAAGAAGGCCGTCTTGCTGAAACCGCAAAGCGCGGAGACTCATAACAACCTCGGCAAGGTCTACTTTGGAATCAAGCGTTATCAGGAGGCAGCGTCCTCGTTTAAGAACGCGATTAGTCTGAATGCGGCCTACGGCGAAGCGCATTACAATCTGGCGCTAACTTATGTTGCTTTGGGCGACAAAAAGGGAGCGCTCGACGAGTACAAGATCCTCAAAACCCTCGATCCGAAGTTGGCCGATGATTTCTACCAGCGGTTTCTGAAGAAGTAAACTGCATCTGACGAAGCAATGAAGCGGGAATATTCGGTGCAAATGGCCGAAATTGAGCACAAAGGCATTGACGTACCTCTGGAAGCGAAGTAAACTTTCGCCCATCCAAGCACCTCGGATTCAAAATTTGATACAGTGTTACCGACCGAAGGACAAACATCATGAGCACAACACGACGGAAGAGTTTTAAGGCAATTGCAGTGTTCCTCGCTTTTGCAATGGCCCAGGTATATATCCAGATGAGTTTTGCCGAGCCCGCTTCTTCCGCGGCGGCAAACGCGCTGCCGCAGCAGTTTATTGCCAGACTCTCAAC